>JAGBXM010000049.1 GCA_017629275.1 Clostridia bacterium | reverse complement strand
CTCATTTCGGCAGGCGGTATCATCGTTGTGTATTTCCTTTCGAAATTCTTATACAAAGAAAAACTCAACAAGCTGCAATTTATAGGCCTGCTTATAGGCATTGCCTCGGTCGTACTGTTAAATCTGTGAGGTGGGTCGTATGTATAAAATAACCGTTCCGACCATCGTTACCAACGGTCATTTCAACAAAGAAAAAACGCTCAAAGAACTAAAACGTGCAGGGGCGCACCGCATCGCTTTGGCCATCGACCGCGAGTTGGAGCATAAATTTTCAAGCCCCGAAAATTTGAAGCTTATATCAGAGCTTATCAAATATTATGAAGACAACAAAATTGAAACGTTGGTGTGGCTCGGTGAGACCTTCGGTCATAACGGAAGTCCCACTACCGAACCTGCACCTTATACCCGTATGCGCCACTTTGACAAGCACGATATGAAAAGCTTTTGCCCATTGGATGAAAACTTTCAGAAGGACTTTGCAGGTTGGGTGAAAAACATCGCCAAGTGCGGTGCCAAAATGATACTGCTTGACGATGACTACCGAATGAACTGCCGTTCACTACACGCCGTCGGTTGTTGCTGTAAACGGCATATGCAACTGATGTGTGATGAATTAGGCGAAACACTCACGGCCGATGAGCTTTACTCGAAGGTGTTTCGGGGCGGTCAAAACCGCTACCGCGACGCTTGGCTCAAGGTGCAAAGCGGCGGCATGCTGGAATTTTCAAAAATGCTTCGCCGTGAGCTTGACACCGTTTCCCCCGACACAAGACTCGGTATGTGTGCCTGTTCCCGTTGGGACGTGAGCGGTGCCGATATTTTAGGAAACACTTTGGCTTTAGTGGGTAAGACCAAGCCGTTCTTCCGTGCTTCGGGTGCGCCTTATTGGGGTAATAAGCTCGGAGTGATAATCGAGCATACCCGTGCCGAGCTTGATTGGTTCAAAAGTTCCGATGTCGAGATATTTACCGAGGGCGACACTTATCCGAGACCGCGATTTGCCTGCTCGGCAGCAAGGCTTGAATGCTTTGATACCGCCCTGCGCGCCGCCGATATGTCAAACGGAATTTTAAAATATATGCTGGACTACGTGTCGGATGCCGATTATGAAACAGGCTATGTCGATGCAATGGTCGAAAATGCCGACCTTTATAAGAAGATCGAACAGCTTTTCAGCAACAAAGAGGCGGTCGGCGTAAGACCTTTAAATGAGCAATACCGTTTCCGCGAAAAGGACCTTTACGACGGTGACTGGTCATACGTCGGAACGTGGTGCAACCATTTCTGTGACCCCAACACAAAGTTGGTTACGTACACCTCACTTCCGACCTCATATTCGGGGTGCGGTGTCAACATCTTAACCGAAGAAAGCGGCCGTTTTGTATCACTTGAAGCTTTAAAAAACGGCAGTATCATCGACTTCAATTCGGCCAAATTGCTGATGGACCGCGGCATCGACGTCGGCATTGAGGATTATTGTGTTTACACACCTCAAAGCAGTAAGGGACTTGCCGACGTGCCAGAGGAATATTATATTGAAGAGGATGAATACGTCCGTCTTGACCCGGATGTCAAGGTTAAAAATATCACTCATAAGAAGGGTGCAAAAATCCTCACCCGACTTCATTTCAGTGACGAGGTCATCGACGGTGTGTTCCTTTATGAAAATGCCGAAGGCCACCGTTTTATGGTATTGCCCTTTAACACGGCTGATGCTATCCCTGTCAACGCGAAAATGGGATGGATACCCGCCTATGCGCGTCGCCGTCAGATTCTCTCACATCTTGATTGGTTGGGACAAAGCATTCCCGTTTACACCGAAGGAAACCATCCTCACCTTTATGAAATGCTTAAAGAAAACAGTGAGTCTTTGGCTTTCGGTGTGTGGAACCTCTTTGACGATAAAATAAAGAACCTGAAGATCAGAATAACCGTACCCTTCAAGGAGATGCGCTTCGTCAACTGTGAAGGCCACCTCGACGGCGAATATGCCGAAATAGATACAACCCTTTACCCCTTCGAATTCCTCGGAATAGAAATCAAAAAATAATAACAGAGTGAGCGCTCAAACAGAACGCTCACTTTTTGTTTT
>JAGBXM010000048.1 GCA_017629275.1 Clostridia bacterium | reverse complement strand
TCAGACGGTCATCGCGGTGCTTTGAGATGTACAGATACTCATCGTATCCTCCGTCGGGGTCGGGCATTAAAACTGCACCGTTGGTGCGGTTCCAGGCACAATGACCATTGCCCGATTTATGTGCCGTGTGACCCGAAAGGCTCTTTAAATAGACTTGCGTTGAAACTTTACCAAGTCCTGTCAAAAAGTCCTCTTTCGCATTCTGTTCATAAAGCCAATCGGCATCAAAAATCACAAATCTGCGCGAGGCGGTATTCTGCCCTGCCGATACCAAAATTTTATTAAACGGCAATTCAAAAGCCTGAAACTGATGCACCGATTTATCATTAGAGGATTTCACCCCACCCTTATAACGGAAATCAGTATCATTTCGGATTTCATTGAGCAAAATTTCTCGGTAGCCGTGCCAATTTTCTCCGCAATCATCGGTTATGGCGCAGTGAGCTGCATCGCGGTTGGTAAACGAGTCCTCACCCGTGCCCTCGGCAACACCCTTATCAAACGGAACTGTTGCCGAATGGTCAACCTCGGGCAGAGATTTGGTATTATTCCAAAAAGCAACCGTTTTTCCGTTTGAAAGTCTCAATAAAAACGGAGTGGTATTGATACCATAGAAGGTTGATGGCTCTGATGGAGTCCAACTATCTCCCCCATCAAATGAAAACGACTGATAAAATTGGTCGGTTGCAGTGCGGATAAGCATCATCATTTTATTTTCCGAAAGTTCAATCGCATAAGGCTCAGAGCCACTGCCAACGCACCAACGAAGCCCCTTATGAGGCGGTTTCAATTCAAAATCGGCCTTATGGTCAATTTCGCGGATATTCCAGGTTGAGCCAAAGTCATCCGAATAGAAAAAGGTTGGAGTGCAGGTGCCGCACTTTTGCGCAGTAATCCACACACGATTTGAAAACGCAGATTTGACGGGCAAAAACGAGTCATAATAATCATCATCCGAGATTTTTATCCATTGCGGATTCTCGTCATCAGGGCCAATTTGAGATCTCAAACACCAAAAGCCTTTAACATTATGGGAAAACTTATCGGCAGAAGCCAAATAAATATTCCCTTCTTCAATAAAGGTGCAGGCCTGCATTTTGCCGTTTGAATATCCCTTAGCCCACGAAAGCCCTCCGTCAACCGAGGCGATATATGTAACGATTCCCTCGCTCACACCGTTGCCGTGCAATCTTTCATAAGACCTTATCTCACCATCGGGCAAGACACACACATCGCGCCTCGAATCGGCAAGCGGAACACCAACAACCGTTGGCTCGAAAATATCCTGCAAAGCCTTTTTCTGATACTCGTTCAAACGATTTTCAATACTGTTCAAATACTTCTTCATTGAGGCAAGCCACCCTTCTTAGCCTCAATATAGCACACGGAACTCGCTTTGTCAACGAAAAAAGACCCATTCAAAAGAATGAGCCTTTTGGTGTTAAATTCAATCAAAAGCGCCGATACTATCCAATGCTTTTTCTGCGCGGTAGCGTTGCACCGTGAAAGCAAAAATCGAGTCATTCTTGGTTTCAATTCGTTTTGCTGAAAGCTTTAAATGAGTGGTAAGACTGTTATATATCCATTCCTCAGAATTTAAATACGAGTTCAACTTTTCATTGCTGTGAATTTCCTTTGAAATATCGGTGCCGAGGCGTTTATCAAGTTCTTTCGCCAAACGCACCATTTCGGGTGTTGCAGCATCCGAAAGTTCATACAACGCATCAACGTCAACAGTTTTCAGACTTCCCTCAATATAACGGTCAACGTTATATTTTGCAATAAACCCATCAACGTTGGTGAGTGACAAAGCACAAAACAGTATCACACAAGCGCCAAGAGTAGCAATTATCACCTTAAAATTTTTCACAAACTGTTTGA
>JAGBXM010000047.1 GCA_017629275.1 Clostridia bacterium | reverse complement strand
TTATCGGGCGGAGTAGGTTCTTCAAAGAACATCGGCTTGAATTGCTCAAGCTCCTTGGCGATTTTTATACCTGTGGGGACGTCAAAGCGGCCGTGACCCTCAATAAGCAGGTCGACCGAGTTGCCGACAGCTTCTCTGACTGCGGCAATGTTACGAAGTGCCTTGTCCAAATCAGCATTTGAAATCTGCAAATAAGACTTGCCAAACGGGTCCCACTTCATGGCGGTAACGCCTCGGCTTACGGCAATTTTGGCCTTTTCGGCAAACTCCTCAGACTCTTTTGCTCCTGCAAACCAACCGTTCACGTAGATTCTAACCTTGTCGTGATACTTGCCACCGAGCAGTTGATAAACAGGCACGTTCAATGACTTACCTAAAATATCCCAAAGTGCCATTTCAACCGCCGACAAAGCACTCATTAAAACAGGGCCACCGCGCCAATAAGCATCACGGTAGGTGTGATGCCAATGTCTTTCAATATCTCGTGGGTCCTGACCCACCAAATACTCCTTTATATGCTCCAAAGCGCCAAGGAAAGCCTTTTCCTTGTACTCCAAAGTGCCTTCACCAACACCTGTGATACCCTCGTCGGTATATACCTTGACAAACACCCAATTTGTTCTGAAACAATCAACAACAAATGCTTTTACATCGGTTACCTTCATTTTATAACTACCTTTCTATCAAACTTAGTCCATACCTTTATTCCGTCACACGTACCGTCAAGTGTCAGCTTTATAGCTCCGTCACGGCCTGTAAGGAAAATACTATCAGGTGACAGTTTATTAACGTTTTCAAATGTGTATAACGTTATTTTCGCAAACACTCCGTTCTCACGAAGATTATGTATAACGGTGTATCGCGGTGCACAGGCATCTATAAATTTGTAGTGATTCTGCGAGATAATGGCATGATGCGCCGATTTCAAAATATCGCACCGTAACGCATCGCCGTACTTTTCGACAAGCCGAAGCTCAACGTTTTGGGTAATATCACCCGTAAGCAGTACGGTATTATCAAAATAGGTCATTTTAAGTGCTATCGAGATGCTGTTAAGGTCGGTACTGCAAACACCTTTAAACTCAGGGTTGAGTACCTCAAATTTAGCATTCCCAATGCTGAATTCATCACCCTCGGCAACGCGCATCACCTTTTGTTTGCCCATACTCGCGCGTTTCATCATTTCATTGACCTGGGGGAGAACGGTTTTTTCGGCACCTGCATAAACATCGGGAATGACAACGGTATCAACAATGAAATTATCCAACAACGCCAATAGATTGCCACCGTGGTCACCGTGAAAATGAGTTATCACAAGATAATCAAGCGCCTTAATACCCAATCCTTCAAGGCCGTGGCGCAGTTCATCCCAGCTGTAAGACATTCCCGTATCAACCAACGCGGTTTTACCGTCGGGTGAGGTGACGAGAATACAGTCACCGATAAATTCGGGAAACGGTGTATCCTCCTTTTTAAGATCAGGGACACGAAGCTCAAAAAACCTCATTTCAAGTTTTCCCGAGTCGCGCTTGAAGAACTCATCTTCATTCATTTTATAAAGCCTTATATCATCATAATTCAAGGCCGGGGTCAGCATAATATTGGCATTCTCGGGCAACATGGGGAACTGTCCGCCCTTGGAGTTTTTAACAAAAATGTCCTCGGGCAACGAAATATTGATTTGACCCTTTACACCCTCATCGATAATCTGCTTTTCGATACGACCACCGTTTACGGTAACGTTGACATCACCCAAAACCTCACCGCCACCGCAGTTGATGTTCAACACAACACCGCTGTT
>JAGBXM010000046.1 GCA_017629275.1 Clostridia bacterium | reverse complement strand
TGAATGCCGACCAGCTTTTCGATTATTATACTCGGTTGAAAAATGCTAACGGAATCGACCGTAACTGCATTTTGTCGATACCCGTTTCACCGTCGGCTAAATATTACCACACGCAGAATTTGTTGTCTTTGCAACTTAAAGATGTGTTGACACCGTATTCTTCGGCCTTTATGGGGCTTGTTCACGGTGAGGGTGCCGAGGAATATTTAACACAACTGAAAAAAGGTTTGGAAATGGGCTTTGAGGGGCTTAAAATTCTGGAATGCCACCCAAGTCTTGAGTTGGAGTTACATTTTCGTATGAACGATATGCGGTTTGATACGATGTTCCAATATGCAGAGGATAACGGAATTCCTATTTTGATGCACGTTGCCGACCCCGAGGAAAGTTGGGATATCAACACCGTCAACGAGTATGCTTTGACCCACGGCAGATTTTACGGTGCTGAGGGCCGCAGACCTAAAGAGGAATATTACAAAGAGGTTGATGATATTCTGGCAAGACACCCGAATTTGAAGGTGATTTTTGCACATTTTTATTTTCTGTCGGCTGATATTGATAGGGCTACCGCATTTATGGAAAAGTACCCTAACGTTTGCTTTGACCTGACACCGGGCAAAGAAATGTATGAGAATTTTGGTAAAAGTTTAGAAAAAGCCAAGCTGTTCTTTGAACGCTTTGCCGACCGTTTATATTATGGCACTGATGTAAATGATACTTTGGCACCTAATTATCATTCAAGTCTTTATACACTTGTTTCTACCGCCTTGGAAAGCAACGAGTCATTTGAGTGGGGTAAGTATCATTGCGTAGGTCTCGGTATTTCAAAAGAGGCGAAAGAGAAAATTATGAGCGGCAATTTTATCAAGCTTTTAGGCGTAACACCAAAACCAAATGACGTGTTAAAAATCAAAGAAGAAATTGCACGGCTTGAGTCGTTGGATGAGATTTTGAGCGACGAGGATCGCGAAAATCTGAAAAATATTAAGGCTTATTATGAGAATAAGTGACTGTAACTTCAAAGCGGGTTCGTTAAATACGACTCCGCTTGTCGTTTTCTTGACAACCTTGTCGATGTAGGGTATAATAAACCGAAGCCTAGCAGTTAAGAGAAGGTGAACGGATGGATGAAAAAATGACTCCCGAGTTAATAAGGGAAGCGGGAAAGCATTTGATCTTTGATCCGTCAAGTGACCGAGAAAAACAGAACGAAGGCTTGAAGATGATTTATGAAGCATTCGCTTTGGGTGACAGTGAAGCCGCTTTTTGGTTTGGACGCTTTATTCTTGACGGAGTAATAGAGGTAAAAGGCAAAAATGATGTCGATAACGCGCTGTCACTCATAATGAGTGCCGCCGACAGAGGGTGTATTCAGGCAAGGGCTTATCTCAACTCTTACTGTAATTTCAGATATGATAAAAAATTCAAGGAAAAGGCTTTTTCGGGTCCGCTTGTTGATTTTGACCGACGCCGCATTAAAATCAATAAAAAAGGTATGTTCACACCCGTCGATGCCGTTCTGAAGTATGAGAACGGAAAAAATATTCTGACACTCAGTGTAAATCTTAAATTCGTATATCTCGATGCTTTGCCGAATGCGGAGCAGTTTGAAGAAGCAATTGTTGCAGGCGTGTCAGCGTGGGCGGGAGAATATACCGTATTTGGGGGACAACAGCTTACCGTCAAGGTAGTTGTCACACGTAACGAACAGGCATTGGATAACCTTGTGATATATCCGTTTACCAACTCCGTTATTGCAATGTTTGATGAAATTAAAAACACCGTGTTGTTCAAAAACGGCAAAAACGTTTTTGTGGAAGCAGTTGAACAACGGCGCTCATTTGCCACTCATCTTTTTGGGTGGACGGTGCACTCTGTTAAGAATATTTATATTTTGAGCGAAGACGGGAATTTTGATGATTATACCGACCTTATGAACGTTGCCAAGCACGAATTCGGTCACGTTATAGGTCTTGGTGATTTGTATTGCAATGAAAAAGACGGACTCAGTGGTGTAGATTTCGGCACGTATGATGAGTTGGACTGTTATGCCGTCGGTCGGAAAGCATATAACCTCGTTATGTGCGATCACAACGGGCCGATAAGTAACAATGATATTGAAATGGTTATTATGGCTTTTATGAAAAACAGAATGCAACTTTATCAATCCGAAAGGTTTAAAAATAAAGTGTCCGAAGCATTGGGAAGGGGTAATTAAAATGACAAATTTGGAAAGTAAGGCAGAAATCTTCAGAGCCAGACACGAAGCGTTCATTCTCGGGTGTGACTCTATCGAGGAGTTAAAGCTTTGGAACAAAGAGGCACACGGCGAGATGGATGCCTTTTATTCCAACGATCTTGCAACCGTTATTATAAAGCTCATCGGCGTCGATGGCATTATTGATAAAAAAGAGGTTGAATATTTCAATAAGACCTTCGGCTTCGATTATACAAAAGAGGAAATGATTGCTGTTTACAACAGTTGCGTCGATGATATAAGCCGATTTGTCGATGAAAGCTTTGAAAACGGTGTTACTCTGATGAGAAAAATAAACACAAAACTTGCCGATGCTTATAAATCACTTCTTCAGTTGGTAAGCGAGATCATTATTGAAAGTGACGGCATCGTTGCCGAAAAAGAGCTTGAAGAGGTCAGACGCTTCAAGGCGCTTTGTGAAGGTTAAGTCGGCGGTATATTTAAATTTAAAAGCACTATCAAGGCAATCTGCTTTGATAGTGCTTTGTTTAGTTATATCCGTAGGTCTTGGCGGTTTTGAAAAGGGTGGAGATTTCGGTGCGAAGGCACTGATTTTCAGGCGATTTCAGGGTGGGGTCGGTGCGGTAAAGCTCTTTGGCCGCGTTGCCTGCCGCTCTGAACAGTTCCATATCCTCCGATAAATCGGCTATTTTGAGTTCAGGCAGACCGTGCTGACGTTTGCCTAAAAAATCACCCGGGCCGCGAAGCTCAAGATCCTTGTCGGCAACCTTGAAGCCGTCGGTGGTACTGCACATAAATTTGAGCCTTTGCTTGGTGTCGTTGCCGCCGCGGTCACTGAGCAGAATGCAGGTCGAGGCATACTGTCCGCGACCGATTCGACCTCTTAACTGATGAAGCTGACTAAGGCCAAACCGTTCGGCGTTTTCTATCAGCATTATAACGGCATTGGGCACGTCGATACCCACCTCGATAACGGTAGTCGATACGAGCAACTGGATCTCGCCGGAAGCGAATGCCTTCATCACGGCATCCTTTTCTTTGGGTTTCATTTTACCGTGCAAAAGACCAACCGTGTAGTTCTTAAAATCGTTTTCCTTGATATCCTCGTAGTATTTGACCGCAGAGGCCAGATCGGCCGTTTCGTTTTCTTCAACCATCGGGCAGACGATATAGCCCTGACGGCCTTGGTCAAGGTGGTTGCGGATATAGTTATAAGAGCGTTGACGTATGCTTGAGTCTATCAGATAGGTGGCAATAGGTTGACGTCCGCGCGGCAGGGAATCAATAATGCTTATATCAAGGTCGCCGTAGAAAATGAGTGACATGGTACGGGGAATCGGCGTTGCCGACATAACAAGCATATGCGGTTCATTACCCTTGGCGGTCAGGCTTGTTCTTTGTTCGACACCGAAGCGGTGTTGCTCGTCGGTGACGATGAGTCCCAATCTTTTGAAGCACACGTCGTCCTGCAAAACGGCGTGGGTGCCGATAACTATATCGTATTCGCCGTTTAAAACAGCCTCCTTGATTTTTGCCTTTTTGGCCTTAGTTACCGAACCCGTCAGAAGTGCTACGTTTATACCGCTGTTTTTGAGCAGATTTCGGAAGGTCTCAAAATGTTGCGTTGCCAACACCTCGGTGGGTGCCATTATAACGCTCTGCCAATTCTCTTTGGCGGCGCAGTAGCTCAACGCTACGGCCACGGCCGTTTTACCCGAACCAACGTCGCCCTGCACAAGTCGGCTCATCGGACGGCCCGACTGCATATCGTTAAGGCATTGCAGAATAGCATTGCTCTGTGCCTCGGTCAGGGTGAAGGGAAGTCGGGTTTTGAATTCATCTAAAAACTGTCCCGAAATCTTTACGGGAGTGTAATTGCTTCGACTGCTTTTCTGGAACAGAATACCCGTCTGCAAAAAGAAAAGTTCTTCGAAAACAAGTCGCTTTCTCGCCGCTTCGACATCGCGGAAGGTCTTGGGAAAGTGGATGCCGAAAAGTGCTTCTTTGAGCGAAATAAGACTGTATTTTTGACGTAGCGTCTCCGGTAACGGGTCGTCGGGGACAAACTGTGAAAGCGCGTTTTGTATCGCTTTGGAAATGGCTTTGGAGTTTAGTCCTGCCGTTTGCGGATAAACGGGGCTTATGGTCTGTTCGGTTGAATCGTATATCTCGGGCGAGGACATCTCACACGAGAAAAGGGTGCGATTGACCTGACCGTAAAACAGAAATTCTTTACCGAATTCGAGTTTTTCGGCCGCCCATTTCTGATTAAAAAGCGTTATCTCAACGTTTTCTTCGCCGTCGTTGGCAAAGAATTTATAAAGCACCATTTTGTGGCGCACGTATATCTCGCGTACCTCGCTGAAGACCTTGGCCTTGATACAGCAGGGACGGTCGAACGGCGCTTCACGAAGCTTCAGAGGACGTGAGCGGTCTATGTAGCTTCGTGGATAATGGCGCAAAAGAGCGCCGACGCTCTCAATGCCGAGCTGTCGAAACAGCTCGGCTCTTTTTTCGCCGACGCCTTTAACATATCTTACGTTATCTGTTGATCGCATATCATTCTACCGAAATGATGAAATAGTATACCGGCTGACCGCCGTTGATGAGGGTGACCTCAATATCAGAACCGAGTTTTTCACTCAAAGCATCGGAGATCTTCTGTGCATCCTCCTCGCTTACATCCTCACCGTGGATGAGGGTGATAAACGCGGTATCACGGTCTGCCAAGGCCTTGGTGAGCTTGATGACGCACTTTTCAAGCTCGGTCTCGGTGAAGGAGACCTTGCCGTTGGCAAGAGCTAAAAGTTCACCCTTTTTGATCTGTTTGCCGTCATAATCGGAATCTCTTGCGGCAAAGGTGACCTGACCGGTCTGAACGTTGGCATAACCCTTTTGCATATTGATGGCATTCTGGTCGCTGTCAAGGTCAGGATCAAAGTTCAACATAGCCGAAATACCCTGCGGAATGGTACGGGTGGGCAAAACGATGACCTTGCGGGTGCTGAGAGGGATAGCCTGTTCGGCAGCCATAATGATGTTCTTGTTGTTGGGGAGAACAAAGACGGTCGAAGCAGGGGTCTGCTCGATGGCCTTTAAGATATCGTCGGTACTGGGGTTCATGGTCTGACCGCCCGAAACGATAAGATCACAACCGAGATCGGCGAATAAAGCGTGTAAGCCTTCACCTGCGGCAACGGCAACAAAGCCGAAGTCTTTTTCAATCTCAACCGAAACGATCTCGCCGTCATCCTTAGGAGTTGCGGTCTTGGGTGCGTCACCCTTGGAATCGTGCTTGGCACGTTCGTGCTGGTCGCGCATATTTTCGACCTTCATATTGATAAGCTGACCGAAGGTAAGACCCTTTTCAAAGGCATTACCGGGATGGTCGGTATGAACGTGAACCTTGATGATCTCCTCATCATCGACAACGACAACGCAGTCGCCGATGGTTTCAAGATAAGCGCGCAAGGTCTTGGGATCCTTATCGGCATCGTCACGCTTGACGATAAATTCGGTACAGTAGGTGAAGGTGATGTCAGCCTCCATCTCGCCTGCGGCATTACGCTGAGTGGCGGCAGGAGAAGCTGAAGGAGCCTCGGCCGATTCGATCATCTTGCCGTCGCGGATAACCGACAGCATACCTTCTAAAATAACGACGAAGCCACGTCCGCCTGCGTCGACAACACCGGCTTTTTTGAGAACGGGCAACATCTCGGGGGTCTCTGCGAGAGCCTTATTGGCACCTTCAAGCAAAGCCTCAAAGGTGGCGACAACGTCTTTGCCTTCTTCATTTGCTTTAGCGGCATATTCGGCACCGACGCGGGCAACGGTCAGAATGGTGCCCTCGGTTGGTTTCATAACTGCGTTATAAGCGGCCTCAACACCGAGTTTCATAGCCTCGGCCAAAGCGGCAGAGTCCATTTCCTCTTTGCCTTTAAGACCCTTGGCAAAGCCACGGAACAAAAGGGAAAGAATAACACCCGAGTTACCTCTGGCACCGCGAAGCAGAGCCGAAGCGTTGGTTGAAGCGATTTTGTCTGCCGACTCGCCGTCGAGCAGTGCAAGTTCACGTGCGGCGGCCGAGATGGTCATAGACATATTGGTACCAGTGTCACCATCCGGAACGGGGAACACGTTGAGTTCGTCAACGGCCTGTTTGCAGTTGACGATATTGTTTGCGCCCGACAAAAGTGCGTCGCGCAGAGTATTTCCGTTTATCAAAATTGACAACTCCTTTATCGGCGGTACAGTCCGCCTGAAATTGAGAAATTATTATTCCTTAATTCCGTCAATGCGGACGGTAACCTTTCCGACGTTGATGCCGGTGGTCTCGCTGACGACATATTTTACTTTATGAGTGATGCTCTTGGCAATGGCATTGATGTTCATACCGTAAGCAACGATGATGTGCAGGTCAATATCAATAGAGTCGATATTGCCGGTTATATTGATACCTTTATCGGTGTAATGCTTCTTGGAGAAAAGGCTACGCAGCTTCTGTGCGCCGTGCGGTGCCATACCTGCAACACCGAAGCAGGAAGATGCAGCATTTCCGATCAGTTTGGCAAGATAATTTTCAGACAGAGTGATCGAACCTGTTTTGGTTTCGTAAGCGATCATTATTTAATACCTCCGTAGTTTATTTTATATTTGAAATTCCGAAATAAGCATCGGAAACAGAAGACATTTGACTTGAATCAATGGTGGCTTCGCACACCGTCATACCTCGTCGGTGACATAGGGGAATAATCGGCATTTCGGCATTGAAAGCATTGATTATATCGACCAACGACAGATTTTCGGAATAAAAGCCGTTGACGGCATTATCCAGAAGCTCAACGGCAGAAACAGTAACCGTTTCGGTCTGTGTTTCGGTCTTGGGTGCTTCGGATGAGGCATCGGTTTCATCCCCGTTTTTTTCGGCGGTGACGGTTTTCGGTTCGGGAATACCGTAACCTAAAGAACCGCCCGACGTGACAAGCTCGGTCACATCCATATTATTGGGAATTTTGGTCTCGGCAATGTAAAGGTCGAAATTGCCCCAGGTCAAAGCCTTGACGTAATCATCCCACGAAAGGGAGACAAGCTCGATTCTGATGCCGACGGCCTCCAACTGTTGCTTGACAAGTGCCGCCGCGGCATCGCGCCGTGCGTTGTCTTTATAAGAAATAAGCTTTAAAGTTAAGGGTTTGTTCTTTTCATTCAACAAAAATCCGTCTTCATCCTTACTATTATAACCTATCTCTTCGAAATTCGCAACAACTATTTCCAAATTAGAGGTGGAAGTGATGTTTTGAAGAGCCCCTGCATCGCTCCATACCGAGTTGAACAGTCCTGCCGCAGGTCTTGCGTAGCCGTGGTATGCATCGTTACAAATGGCCGTGCGATCGAGTGCGGCGCTGATAGCATAACGAGCCTTTTCTTGGCTTATGGTCGAACTGTTGAGATTAACGCCCAGATAAACGAGGTTATTAAGCTCTAAAAGGCTGGTGTTGCCGCTCATCGGAGGAACAACACCGTCACTAAGGTCGGTCTGATAGCAACTGACGTTTCCGACCTCAAGGTTGTGTTTTTCAACGGTGCTGTCGGGCGCGTCGATAAGATTGACGGTGGGTATATTGACCGCACCCATGACCCACATTTTATTGACAGTAAGGGTTTTGGTTTTAAAGTCGAAAATATAACGACCCGAGCCGATGGGCGGAAGCAGAATGTTGTTTTCGTCGTGACGGTCGTCCGAATCTTTTTTTATAATGGGGAAGTCCAGCAGATTTTTAAAATAAGGGTCGACCTTGGTCAAGGTGAACCTTACCGTATCGGTCGACTCGGCCTTATACGACTTGACGATGCTCAACTGTTGCTTGTAAGGCAGTTCGGTTTTTAACAGTTTGTCAAGCGTAAAAACAACGTCGTCGGCCGTGACGGGTGTGCCGTCGCTGAAAACGGCGCTTTTCAAGGTTACGATATAGTCCTTGCCGTCGGGCTCGGCCGTTTTGGCCAAAACCAACTGCGGTTGAAATTCACCGTCAAGCTTTACCAGTGGGTCGAACAGCAAAAGCGAAAGTTTGCGGTTAAGCTCGGTTTTGGCGGTGTAGGGGTCGAGTGTGTCGTCGGCGCTCCATAAAAGGCTTATTTCGGTACGCACGTTTTGTGTCGTATCGGAAGGGGTTGAGGAAGAATCGTCGCCCGTGTCACGTTGGCCGCAACCGACTGTTAGCATTATCAAAACGGTGAAAATCAGGCAGAGCAGTTTTTTGAACTTCACGGGGTCATTCCTCCTTTTCTATTTTAGTATTGTTAAATAATGTCTATGCGTTCGACCGAGACGGTCTTTCCGCTTTTGTTGTCAATTTCAAATATGCAGCCCTGCAATCGGCATTGACCGTCGGCAAGTTCGAATTTAACGGGTGCGCCATCCTTGATTTTGGCGATCGAAAGCTCGGGCTTTACGCCTAAGATCGAATTATCGGGGCCGGTCATACCGATATCGGAAATATATCCCGTGCCGAAAGGTAAAATTTGCTGGTCGGCGGTGGGGACGTGGGTATGTGTGCCGAAAACGGCCGAAACGCGACCGTCGAGATAATATGCCAACGCCTTCTTTTCGGCGGTGGCTTCGGCGTGAAAGTCAACTAAAATTATGTTTATACCGTGGTCTTTTGCTTTGGTTACAAGTCGGTCGGCAACACTGAACGGGTCTTCGGCTTCGGGCATATAAACGCGGCCCACTAGGTTTATGACGGCTATCTGTTTAAAGCCTAAATCGAGCTCGGCAAAGCCTTTGCCTGCTCCCGTGGTGTGCATATTCTCGGGGCGTAAAAGAAACGGGTCGGAGTCGAGTCGGTCGAAGATCTCACGGCGGCGCATCGAGTGGTTGCCGCCCGTAATAACGTCGGCACCTGCGGCATAAAGCATATCGGCAGAGGTTGGCGTGATACCGTTGCCGTCGGCCGAGTTTTCGCCGTTGACGATGCACACATCTATTCGGTTGTCGCTTTTAAGTTTGGGTAACGTTTTGAGCAGAAAGTCGCAGCCGATTTGTCCGCAAACATCACCAACGGTGAGAATTCGCATAGCAATACACGGTCCTTTAAGATTATTTAATATATTATATCATATATAGCGCACTTTTTCAATGCTTCCTTTTAAACGGGTTACCCGTCTCAAGATAAACAAGACCGACCATCACTGCGGCGATGCCAAAAAGTCCCAACACGCCCATATTTTCACCGAAGCAAAGCACTCCGACGACCGAAGCGACGGCAGGCTCCAAAATAGCAATAACCGCCGCTTTGCCCGCACTCGTTTTGGAAAGTCCGAAGGTGTAAAGCAGATAGGGCAGTATTGTGCAGGTCACGGCTACGCCTACCGACCACAAAACGTTGGTGCCGCTTGACAATAAAACGGTCAGCTTCGGCAGGTCGCACAACGGTAAAACCCCTACCGATGCAAACAGAAAGGTGTAAAAGGTAATGGTCAGTGTGTTGTATTTCGCAGAGGCGATTTTGCCGAATATCGAGTACAAAGCGTAGCCTAAGCCCGACAAAAGACCGAAAACGAGACCGATCTCGGTCAGCTTCAACGAGTCGGACAGACAGACCATAACACAACCGCCAAAGCAGATTATAAATGCGGCGAGTTTTTGAAATGTCAGTTTTTCTTTAAAAATCGGCACGGCCAGGGTCGTGACCCAGATGGGTGAGGTATACATCAGAATACATGCGACCGACAGTGAGTTTTCACCGATGGAGGACATATAGCAGATGTTGAAAAACAGGAAACTCAAAATACCCGTTCCGAAAAACATCCATATATCTTTGAGCCTTATTTTAAACAGTTTGGGATCTTTTATAAGAATGATAACACCCATAACAACGGCGGTGACAAAGGCGCGGACGGCCACTATCTGTACTGCGGTGAAGCCTGTTTCCAACATACTGCGTGTGAAGATGCCGATACATCCCCAAAGCAAAGCCGCGAACAATACCGCCGATTCACCTATACGCGTTCTGACCCAATTCATACCGTCACCCCAAACAGAAAACGTTGATTTCGCAACGTTTTAATTTTACTACCAACACGTAAATAATGCAATAAAATATTTTTTGTAACAAGTCGGGTGGTCTTTTTATGTAAAATCAGAGAGATTTGTTTTTTGGTTAAATAAGGTTTGCATTTGAGAGGAATATATGGTAAAATACAATGAATAGTTATGTTTTGGCAGATTTTTAATTTGTTCTGTCTTTTGAGAATAGTGAGCGGAGGTGTTTGGATGGATAAAAGACCTATCGGAGTTTTTGACTCAGGGCTGGGCGGTCTTTCGGTTATTAAGGAACTGAACCGTGTGTTGCCCGACGAAAATATAATATATTTCGGTGATACGGGACGTGTGCCTTACGGTACTAGAAGTGCCGAGACCATCGTAAAATATGCCCGTCAGGACGAGAAGTTTTTGCTGTCGCACGACGTGAAGCTTATCATTGCTGCCTGTGGTACGGTAAGCTCGGTTGCAGGGTTTACGGCCAACGAACTGCCTGTGCCTTTTATAGAGGTGGTAACTCCTGCCGCCAAGGCCGCAGTCAAGGCCACTAAAACTAACAGAATCGGCGTTTTGGGCACCGCCGCTACCGTCAACAGTAATTCTTATAAAAACGCAATGTTGAATTTCAACCCTGAATTGACGGTAGTACAGAATGCTTGTCCGTTGTTTGTTCAGTTGGTGGAAAACGGATGGATCGACCGAGATGATGAGGTTACGGTTGCTACCGCAAAGCGTTATTTAAAACCGCTTTGTGAGGCCGGCGTTGACACGGTTATTTTAGGATGCACCCATTTTCCTGCCATCAAGGAGATAATCGGTGACGTAATGGGCGACTCGGTCACCCTGATAAATTCGGGTGAGCAGGCCGCTTTGGCCGCCGCAGAGTATCTGACTACCAACTATTTGTTGGGCGAAGGCGGACGACGACGATATTTCGTCAGTGACCGCGTGCAGTCGTTTGCTTCGACCGCCTCGATTCTGTTGGGATCGGACATTGAGGATGACGTTGAGATGATCAACATCGACAGTTTCGGAGGATAATTTAATGCAGGAAGTTATAATTGATATCAAGGGCACACAGATAGTCGACGGCGACAAGGACGTCGTCTCGATGAATACCGTCGGCCAGATGAATATTATCGGCGGTAAGACCTATCTGAAGTATGACGACAGCGTGGCAACCGGTGTTGAGGGTGTCAGTTGTCTGATAAAAGTAGACCCGGAAGATAAATCGGTCGTTATGCAACGCTCGGGCACTCTCAATTCGAGAATGTATATCAAAATGGGCCAACGTCACATTTGCCACTATGAAACGGGTCAGGGTGTGTTGACCATGGGTGTTTTCGGTGAGACGGTCGAGAACAGTATAACCGAAAAGGGCGGTAAGCTTTATATGAGCTACACGCTGGATGTTAACAACAGTATGATAAGCCGTAATCTGGTTGAAATAGATGTAAAACCATAAGTGAGGAATGTTTGAGATGTCAAAAATAGTTTTTGAAACAAGAAAAAGTATTAAAGGAATTATAATTGAGGCCGCCAAAAAGGCTATGGCCGCAGGTACTTTGCCCGAGGCAGAGTTGCCCGACTTTAACGTTGAAGTCCCTGCCGACCGCGCACACGGCGATTTTGCCGTAAATGCGGCTCTTGTTTGGGCAAGAGCCTTCCGCTCTAATCCCAGAAAGATTGCCGAGACCCTGGCTGAAAGCTTTGATTTTGAAGGAACCTATATTGAGAAGGCCGAAATCGCAGGTCCCGGATTTATAAATCTGTTCTTGTCCGACCGTTATTACGGCGCCATTGTCAACGATGTTTGTACCTTGGGTGACGCTTACGGACAGTCGGATGTCGGCAACGGTCAAAGGGTAATGGTCGAGTTTGTTTCGGCCAACCCGACAGGCCCTATGCACATCGGTAATGCCCGCGGCGGCGCTTTGGGTGACTGTCTTGCCGCCGTTCTCGATAAGGCGGGATACGACGTTACACGTGAGTTCTACGTCAATGACGCAGGTAACCAGATTGCTAAGTTCGGCGCTTCTTTAGAGGCTCGTTATTTAGAGATTTACGATCCTTCGGTCGAGTTCCCCGAGGACGGCTACCACGGTGCCGACATTATCGAACGAGCCCGAGAGTTTGCCGATATTCACGGTGACTCTTACGTTGCAAAGAGTGAACAAGAGTGTCGCGAGGCTTTGGTAAACTATGCTTTGCCGCTTAATATCGAAGGTTTGCGAACCGACCTCGGCACCTACAGAATCAACTATGACGTATGGTTTAAGGAATCGACTCTTTATGAATCGGGTGCCATCAAGGATGTTGTAAAGATTTTGTCCGACAAGGGATTGACCTATGAAAAGGACGGCGCAGTATGGTACAAGGCTACCGATTTCGGTGGTGAGAAGGACGAGGTTCTTATCCGCGCCAACGGTAATCCGACCTATTTCGCAGGTGATATTGCCTATCATTACAACAAGTTTGCCGTTCGCGGCTTTGATAAGGTTATTAACATCTGGGGTGCCGACCACCACGGCCACGTAGCACGTTTGAAGGGCGCTATGGATGCCGTCGGTCTTGACGGTGACAAGTTGGATGTCGTTCTGATGCAGTTGGTACGTCTTGTACGTAACGGTGAGGTCGTAAGGGTCTCGAAGAGAACGGGTAAGTCTATTACCTTGAAAACCCTGCTTGACGAGGTTCCGTTGGATGCCGCAAGATTTATTTTCAACTCAAAAGAGTCCAATACCCATCTGGAATTTGATCTTGACTTGGCGGTTGAGCAGTCGAGTCAGAATCCTGTTTATTACGTTCAGTATGCCCACGCACGTATCTGTAGTATTCTGAGAAATCTGGCCGCCGACGGCGTCACCCCTAAGACCTGTTCGGTCGAGGAACTGACCGGTCTTAACGCTTCGGAGGAACGTGAGCTTATCCGTCATATTTCGGAGTTCACGGGTGAGATCGAGGCTTCGGCCGCCGCTTACGATCCTGCAAGAATCACGAGATATGTTCTTGACCTTGCTACCCTTTTCCATAAGTTCTATAATGCTTGTCGCGTCAAGGTTGAGGACGAGTCCTTAATGCAGGCAAGAATTTCACTTTGCATTGCTGCCAAGACGGTTATCAAGAACGTTCTTGAAATGCTCAAGATTGATGCTCCCGAAAGTATGTAATGTGTCGTTCGGAGTTTGATGTGAGGGTGTTCTCCTCATCCGTCTTTTGCTTCGCAAAAACCACCTTCCCCGCTGGGGAAGGCAAGATTCTTCGCTGACGCTCAGAATGACAGGGCAATGGCACTATGTAGGGACCGACATCCTTGGCGGCCCGTATAAAAGGAAGTATATCTATGATTTTTAAAAGAATATACTTGGTCGAAGGCAAAGAAAACGTGTGGCTTGATTGTTACGTTGCCGACCCGACCTTGAATTTCATAAGGAAGGCCATTTTGGTCATTCCCGGCGGCGGTTACAGAAATATCTGCTCCGACCGTGAGGGTGAGCCGATAGCCCACGCATTTATGCCGTATGGGTTTAATGCCTTTGTTCTGCGTTATTCGGTGGGGGAGGAGAACTGTCAGAGGTTTAATCCCTTAATTGAGGCTTCGTTGGCAATAAAGCATATTAAGGATAATTCGTCTGAATACGGAATAGACCCCGAAGAGGTCTTTGCTACGGGATTTTCTGCGGGCGGTCATTTGTGTGCTTCGTTAGGTATTCTGTGGCATAAAGAGGAAATATATAAGGCGATAGATATGCCGTTTGGGTATAATAAACCTAAGGGAATTATCCCTGTATATCCTGTTGTGTCAAGTAACCCGGAATTTGGTCACCGCGGCTCATTTTATAACCTTGTAGGAACTGAAAAATCCGAAGAGGAATATGCTGAATTTTCGCTTGAATTACATGTAGATGAGCGCTCGGCACCCGCCTTTATCGTGCATACCGCAAATGATAATATTGTGAATGTGCGTAATGCAATTGAACTTGCAAACTCGTATGCCAAGCATAACATCCCGTTTGAACTGCATATTTTTGAGGATGCGCCGCACGGAATGGCGCTGTCCAACAAAATAACGAGCAAGGGTTGGAAAAAGCAAGACAACCCCCACAATGCCAAGTGGGTATCACTTGCCGCCGAGTGGATGAATACCGAAAGATAAAAAGTAAAGCCGCCGAGTTATCTCGGCGGCTTTTGTTTTATCAATATCCCAAATCCTCGTTGACGATTATGACCTTTACTCGGTCAGGGAGGTGTTCACCCATTACGGTGTAGTTACGGCAGATGCGGTCCTTTGAACGGCAACCGCAGGTCAAATCCTTTTCTTTACCGTTATCCATTGTCACACAATGGCCCGTTTTGGCGCAGTAGGTTTCCTTGTTCAGACGTTTGGCGTTAAGCGGTGCGGCCACCGTTTTAAGACGGTAGAGAGCCTCGTCAAGGTTTTTGACTATCTTATTTTTGCCGACAATGACGATGGCCTTTTTGGGGCCGTACATTAATGCCGCGACGCGGTTGGCATTGCCGTCGCAATTAAATAGTTCGCCGTTTTCGGTGACGGCATTGGATGACGTGAAATAAGCGTCGGCAAAAAAGCTTTTGCGGAATATCTCGTGCATTTCTGAAGGGGAACTTGCGGCATAACGGTCAAGATAATTGTAATTGCCGCATTTGAGTGCCTCTAAAAGACCTATCTCACTCAAAGTTACCGAGCCGCCGACCGAGACGGTATCACCGTCGTTCAGCAACGACAGGGCGGTCTTTAAGGCTTCGTCCCGTGATTCGACCAAGAAGGTCTCCATATTATTTTTATTAAGGTTTTCTATTGTGCGTTTGAGCTGTTCTGTCATAGTTATCACCTTGATTTGTGTTTTTGATTTAATATTATCATAAAGAAAATGAAAAAACAAGAGGGGTGAAAAATCAGAGGGGTTAAAATAGCCGCCCGTGCGTATTCGCCCGCGCCCTAAGGGTAAGTATTTGTTTCTCAAGCAAAATTCTCTGTATTTTTGCCAAAAGCCTCAAAAGGCGGCACCTTTCTGCGTTTTATGGCTTTAATACAAAGAATTTTAGTTCTTTACGAAACTGCGAAGCACCTTAAAATGAAAATTTTGAGCAAGAGAAAAGGAAAAAGACCATGGTAATGCTGACGCATACCGTGGTCTTTTGACGCATTATCGTGCCAAAATTTCACTTTTTAAGGAAATACTTTCCCTTAGGGTGTGGGCGATAGGGCGGCGGTTGTTTGGGGTTGATTATTTTGCGTAGTCGATAACGCGGTTTTCACGAATGAGGTGAACCTTGATCTGGCCGGGATAATCGAGGTTATTTTCGATTTCCTTAACGATGTCACGCGCAATGAGGATCATCTGATCGTCGTTGACGGCATCGGGCTTGACCATAACGCGGATCTCACGGCCTGCCTGAATAGCGAAAGAGGTCTCAACACCGTTAAAGGAATTGGCGATTTCCTCCAACTTTTCAAGACGCTTGATGTAGCTTTCGATATTCTCGCGACGTGCACCGGGACGTGCTGCCGAAATAGCGTCGGCTGCCTGAACGAGACAGGCAATGACCGTCTTGGCTTCGACGTCGCCGTGGTGGGCGTGAATGGCGTGGATAACTGCGTCGTTTTCTTTGTACTTCTTGGCGGTCTCGACACCCAACTGAATGTGAGAACCTTCCTGCTCGTGGTCGATAGCCTTACCGATATCGTGAAGAAGACCTGCACGTTTTGCAAGTGAAACGTCTTCGCCCAATTCGGCGGCCAAAAGACCTGTGATATAGCAGACCTCAAGCGAGTGATTAAGTACGTTCTGTCCGTAACTGGTTCTGAAATGCAGACGTCCGAGAAGCTTTACGATCTCGGGGTGCATACTGTGAACACCTGCGTCAAGCATTGCCTGTTCACCCTTCTGCTTGATGGTGCGGTCAACCTCGGCACGTGCCTTGTCGACTGTTTCTTCAATGCGGGCAGGGTGGATACGTCCGTCAACAATAAGCTTTTCAAGTGCGATACGTGCAATTTCACGGCGGACGGGATCAAAACTCGATACGGTGATGGCTTCGGGTGTGTCGTCGATAATAAGATCGACACCCGTTGCGGTTTCGAGGGCGCGTATGTTACGTCCCTCACGGCCGATGATTCGGCCCTTCATTTCATCATTGGGCAGGGCGACGACCGAAACGGTTGCTTCGGATGAGTGGTCGGCTGCACAGCGCTGAATAGCCATTGAAATGAGTTCACGTGCCTTTTGGTCAACTTCCTCTTTAAGCTGTTGATCGTACTCGGCGATCTTCATTGCTTTTTCGTGCTGTAACTCACCGTCCAGCATATTGAGGAGCTGTGCTTTGGCCTGATCGGCGGTGAAGCCCGAAATCTTTTCGAGCATATCGAACTGACTCTTTTTGAGCTGTTCGGCCTCGGCCATACGTTCTTCGACAACACGGGCTCTTTCGGCTATCTTGTTTTCCTTTACTTCAAGATTCTCGACCTTTTTGTCCAAAGATTCTTCTTTCTGCTGAATTCTGTGTTCCTGACGCTGAACCTCAGCGCGGCGCTCACGGAGTTCCTTCTCGGTCTCGTTTCTTGATTTGATGATTTCATCTTTTGCTTCTAAAATTGCTTCTTTTTTCTTAGCTTCGGCATTCTTCATGGCGTCATTAAGAATGCGTCTTGCTTCGTCTTCTGCAGAGCCGATGGCGGCCTCTGCGGTGCGGCGGCGGTGTGCCGAGCCGACAAAAAACATTATGACGGCGACAACCAAGGCTACAACACCTTCAACGATGTACCATAAATAAGGCATAGCGTTGATACCTCCTTTATATAATAACCGCGTTAATAAGCCTTAAGACTTAAAACCGGCCGCGGGTAAGCCGGGGTTATAAAAAGCATTATTTCAATTCGCCAAATATCGAAAAATGCATCTACACATCCTTTTATATTGTATAACTAAACCGACATTATGTCAAGTATATTTTGCGGTTTTGGGCGTTAAAGTGTACTATATATTCGGTTTTGGGAAAACGGGAGGGAAATATTTGTATTTGTGGCTTCGACAGATGCGATAAATAAATGGAATTACCTTGATTTTTTGCTCATAATAATTTATGATATAAGATGTAAATATAACATTTATTGTTTGAAAGGAGATTTTTATGAATATTTGTGTATACGGTGCGGCAAGTGACCTTATTGATAAAGTTTATATCGAGGACGGCGAGACTTTGGGCTTTAAAATGGCCGAAAGAGGACACGACCTTGTTTTCGGTGGCGGTGGCGGCGGTCTTATGGGCGCGGTCGCACGCGGCGTACACCGTCACGGCGGTGTCAAGATAACGGGTATCGTTCCCGACTTCTTTATGGAGGATGGCAAACACGTTGACGGTCTTTTGTTTGACAAGATCGACGAGTATATCGAGACCGACACAATGCGCGAGAGAAAGTCGTTGCTTGACGAGTTGGCTGACGGATTTATCATCACACCCGGCGGTATCGGAACCTATGATGAGTTGTTTGAAATGCTTACCTTGAAAAACTTGGGTCAGCACAAAAAACCGATGGCGGTGCTTAATACGTTGGGTTATTATGACGGTCTGTTGGCTGTGCTTGATACCGGTATCAAGGCAGGTTTCATCAAGGAGAAGGTCAGAGAGCTTTTATTCATCAGCGACAGTATTGATGAAATTCTTGATTATATCGAGAAAAACGCTTGATTTTGGAGTTATATTGAATTAAAATGTCATTTTGGGTTGGGCAAGAGTCTTGCTTTAAGATTCTTCGCTTCGCTCAGAATGACATTCATTTTGTTACTTGTTTCGGTTAGGATGTTTTTGTATGGGAATGTGGATATTCCTCGTGGCATTTTACGGTCTTGCCAAAGGTGCGCGTGAGGGACTTAAAAAGAAGGCATTACAGAAAAACGGTGTTATTGAGGTGCTGTTTTTCCATACGGCGCTGTCGTTTATAATGACGTTGCCGTTTTCACACAACGTATTTGAAATTTCGGCGCTTTATCATTTATATGTATTTATAAAGTCATTTTCGATATTCTTGGCGTGGATATTGGCTTTTAATTCGATCAAAAGGATGCCGATAAGCTATTACGGAATACTTGACACGGCGAGGATGTTATTCTCGACGGCGCTGGCTTTACTGTTTTTGGGCGAACAAATGACCTGGCCGAAGGGAATCGGTCTTGCGGTCGTGTTATTGGGTCTGGTGCTTGTCAACCTCGGCGGCGAGGACGATGAAAAGGTCAAGGTGAAGTATCTTTTGATGGCTTTGGCCTCCTGCTTACTTAATTCGTTCTCAGGCTTTATGGATAAAAAACTGTTGGTTACGGGGCAGATAGACTCGTCGCAGTTACAGTTCTGGTATATGCTTTATATGACGGCCTTGTACGGCGCTTACATATTGTTCAAGAGGGTGCCGATAAGTCTTAAAACGGTCAAGACAAACTATTGGATAGTGATTTTGAGTGCGTTGTTTGTTATTGCCGACCGCGCTTTGTTTATTGCCAACGAGGACCCGCAAAGTCAGGTTACTATTATGACACTTTTGAAGCAGTCGTCGGTATTGGTCACGGTGCTGACGGGTAAGCTGTTCTTTAAGGAAAAGCACATTTTAAAGCGGTCGGTCTGTGCCGCAATAGTTATCGCGGGTATATGCGTTGCAACGCTGTTGTAGGTTTTATTATATTCGGTATTTTCTGCGGAATTCGGTTGCGGTGAGATGGGTGTGGTTTTTAAAGGCTCTGCTGAAATATAAAGGGTCCGAAAAACCGCACTTTTCGGCAATAATGTTAATATTTTCATCGGTATCGGTCAAGAGACGTCGTGCAAGTTTTAGCCGTTTTTCGGTTATAAACTGCTGCGGCGTCTTTTTTGTTGCCTTTTTAAAAGTGGCAATCATTGTGGCTTCGGAGCAATGCATAAGCTCGCACAACACGTCGTTGGTGACGTTGTGGGTGAAATGCTCGTTTAAAAACGATTCTACGTTTTCGGGAAGTTTTGATACGGTTTGGTCGGAATCTTCTGAAAGTTGCGAGCAAATCTCAAGGCAAGCGTCAATACAATAGTGTTCGGTCAAACGGTCGATATTCGGGGCGGTGCAAAATGCAGACTGTGTTTTTTTTAGGCTTTCAAAAACGCGGTTGTCGGCAGAGGTTACAACCGTTTTCGACGGCATACGGCTCAAACAATCAAATTTTATCATAAACAGGTCAACAGGGGATATAACATTTCTACGAAAAGGGAAGCCTTTTGGACAAAATACAGCCTCACCCTCGGTGACGGTTTGCGTTTGACCGTCCGAGTTTAAAAACTCAAACCGACCCGATTTTAATATGAACAAAACGTTCGACGAATAGGCTTCGACCTCGTATTGGAAATCGGGTTTATTTTTAAAATGAGCAAACAGTGAAATTTCGGGTAACATTGTTGACCTCAACCGCCTTTTGTTAAAGTTTTGTCCATATTTATTATAATTTTTTCTATTGAAAAATCAAGATATTTCTTACATAATTAAAGAAATTCAAGGTAAATGGGGTAATTATAAATGGATCTCAACTCTAAAGTAAAATGCAAAGAACGTTATGACGTCATTGTTGTAGGTGGCGGCCCTTCGGGTGCGCCTGCAGGCATTGCCGCCGCAAGAATGGGCGCAAAAGCGCTTGTTATTGAGGCTCAAAACGCTCTTGGCGGAATGTGGGCAGGTGGCTTTATGAACCCGCTTTTCGATGGTATCAACAAAAAGGGCATTATGCGTGAATTGGTTGACGGATTGAAAGAGCGTAACGCCTTCGGTGGCTTTTGGGACAAAAGCTTTATATTTGAATATATGAAGCTGTTACTTGAGGAGAAAAGTGCCGAAGCAGGTGTCAATGTGCTTTATGATACCCATTACATCGGTTGTGAATGCGAGGAAAACAGGGTAAAGGGTGTTTACGTCAGCAATATTGAGGGCATTTCTTACTATGAGGCCGACGTGTTTGTTGATGCAACGGGAGATGCCACGCTTTGTGCCGACGCAGGAGTTCAGTGGCAGATAGGTGAGAACGGTGACTATACTGACTGTCAGGCAATGACACAGATGTTTATGGTATGCGGTTTCCCCGAAAAATATCGTGACGGACTTATAATGTACGACGTTTGTGAGACGGCATTCCTAAAGGAAGGCAAGGGTAACCACCTGCCGTTTAAGGTGCCGTATCTTATACCTGCGCCCAATTCCGACTTCGCCAACGTGCAGTTGACCCATATGAGGGGATATGACCCGTTGAGCGCTTCGGACCGAACAAAGGCTGTTATGGAAGGCAGACAACAGATGATAACGGCATTTGAGGCCTTGAAAAATTATGATGAGGATTTTAAAGATATGTCGTTGATTGGCGCCGCACCGTTGTTGGGTGTCCGTGAATCGCGCCGTATCGTCGGCGAATATACCCTCAATGAAGATGACCTTTTGAACGGAGCAAAATTCCCGGACGGTATTTGCACCTGTGGTTTTGGTATTGACATTCACGATTCAAAAGCCACAAAGCAGACGGTTATACATACCAAGCCTTATCAGATACCTTTCCGTTCACTTATTCCCAAAGGCTTTGAAGGTCTTTTGGTTGCGGGTCGCAGTATTTCAGGTACGCATATTGCAATGGCTTCTTACAGGGTTACGGGCAACTGTTGCGCAATGGGTGAGGCGGCAGGCAAGGCGGCCGCCTATGCTTCAAAGCACAAATGCTCGGTGCGTGACGTTCCTAATGAACTGATAAATCTGATAAAGAAATAAATGACAGTTTAAAATAATAAAAAATAAAGTCCTGAGTGAACCGAAGTTCGCTCAGGACTTTAGTATCTATACTTTATCGGTCGCGGATGGCGTCAATGGGACGCTTGGAGGCAATTCGTTTTACGGGGATAAAGCTTGAGACTGCGGCAACGATAAGGCTTAACGCCAACAGAAGAACTATCTGTCTTACACCGAAGGACAGAATGGTGATGAGTATGCCGACCTGATTTCTCAAAAGATTATTGACAATGAAGGTCACAACGCCTGTGCCTATTACCGCCAATACAAAGTTTATCATAGCGATGATAAAACTTTCGGCAAAGAAGATACGGAATACGTCGTTGCTTCTCGAACCGATGGCGCGCAAAATACCGATTTCACGTTTTTTGTGCGAAACACTGGTGGCAATGAAGTTGGAAAGCATCAGTGAAGCAAACACTGCGAAGCCGAGACCGATGTAGAGGAATACCTTGGACATGGTTTGCAGCATTTCGTTAACGGTATCAAGCTCGTAGGTGACGGCGTTCTGTAAGGGGTATCTAATGTCTCCGTCCTCGGCATAGCAGAACTTGACCAGATTGCGGACAGATTCTTTGGTTTCGGGCATATCGGATACCGCAAAGCGGTAGATACCGTTGTTGCCCTTGGTGAAACGGTCGATGAGGGCATCGCTGATACCGATAGCGTTAAGTGAGCCGCCGTTTTCATAATCATACATATCGGCGGTAGGAGTGGTAAAGCCGACGACCTTCATCTGATATTCATTTTTCCCACCTTCGTAGTGGTCGTAGTAGTGCAGCGTGAAGGTTTTGTCCTTGAGTGCCTTGACCATAAGCGAGGCTTCGTATTTTCTGTACTCCTCGTCGGTCTCAAAGCCGATGGAATCGTCGCGGTAGGCCGACAGGTCGACGTAGCCTATCAAGGCATCATACGGCATAATCATTTCGTCATCTGAAAGGGTGGTCTTTTCACCGTCGACCCAGGTCAAGGAGACCTTGGACATTTCTTTTAAAGAAGCAACCGACTGGTAATACATCCACATATCTTCACCGAAGTTGATATCGATGCTGCCGTGGTTGAGCTGTGAAGGAACCACGTTTTTGGACAGGAGGTTGGCAATACCGCCCTTGCCGAGCATAGCGGTGGCGGCGTAGCTGTAATCTGAAGCGCTGTTAAGTTCGCTCATTAGAATATAGTTGACCAACATATCCTTGGTGTCAAGCTTGGACTGATCCTCGGTCAAAACCTCGTAGCGGGAGAGGTCAAGTCCGGTATCCACAATGCCCGTAACGGTAAATTCGGTGCCATACAATCTGATCTTTTTGCCGACCATATCTTTATAGTCACTGACGGTTTCATATTTGATCTTACCGTTATTGGGGTCGATTTTGTCTTTATCGGCGTACTTGTCGTCGGTAGGGGCAAACGGATCGATATAACCTGCTTTTTTGAAGGTTTCAAAGACGTATTCACTGATGGCGATCTCGTCCTTGGCGCCGTCGGGAAGTTTGCCCGCTAGAACGCGGTAGCCGAGTTTATTGGCATCGTCTTCGGTGAACTCTACAAAGCCCGAGAAAGATTCGGTGTAAATGTTGGTGCCGCTTTTGGTGAATTCGTACTCGTTGTTGAAGTAACCGCGGAAACTGAGGTCGGTGTTTTGCGGAACAAAAACGCCGTGGAACTCGTGGTTGGATTTCTTGTTCAGTTCAGCTATTTCCTGATCGTTGAAAAATGTGTTCCATTCGTTCCAATATTCGTTCAATCCTTCGCCCTCGCGAATTGATCTTACGATGGATGCGTATTTTATTTCGGAGTCGATAAGCGAGTTGGTGCAGGTTTTTATATGGTTATATGCACCGCAGGTGTCGGCAAGGCCGAACAGCGTGAACGCAATGAAGGACAAAAGAATGGTAAACGCAAGGCGCACCTTTTTGAATTTCAGTGCGTTGGCACCCATTTTAAAGGCATACTTCAACGGCAGTTTTGATTTGATAAGTTTGAACTTAGAGCCGTCATCAAGCTTTAAATTTGAAGTATCGGTGTTTTTAAACCTTCTGGTTGTGGCGTTGGCGCCCGACTTAACGTTGAGCGTAACACCGCTTTTGAGTGAGTCGATATATTCGTTGATGGCCTTGCGGTCCTCTTCGGTCAGGTGGTAGCCTTGGGGCACGTCGATGGTGTTGCCGTTGTAGTTCAGGCCGTCGGATACGTTGAAATCGTTGTCTATCTCAGGGACAACGTCGCTGATGACCTTACCGTCGGCAAGTTCGATTATACGGTCGGCATAGTTTTCGGCAAACTCGCGGTCGTGCGATACAACTATGACGAGTTTGTCACGCGAGAGCTTTTTGAGTGTTTCGAGAACCTGTTTACCCGTTGTCGAGTCGAGAGCGCCGGTCGGTTCGTCGGCCATAATGATCTCGGGGTTTTTGACCAACGCACGGGCAATGGCGACACGCTGTTTCTGACCGCCCGACAGTTCGTTCGGTTTGCGGTTGCCGTAGCCGTCGAGATCGACTTCACGAAGAATATTATTTATAGCTTCATCGGTGGCCTTCTGACCCTGAAGTTGTAACGCTAATGCCACGTTGGCACCGACCGAAAATTCGTCCAAAATATTGTATTCCTGGAAAATGAAACCGACATAGGTGTTACGGTAGGAGTCAAAGTGACTCTGACGGAATTTCTTTGACGACACACCCTTGATGATGATTTCACCCGAGGTGTAACGGTCAAGTCCGCCTAAAAGGTTCAAAAGGGTGGATTTGCCGCAACCCGATTTGCCCAATAAAAAGACCATTCCGTGTGTGGGGAATTTGATGTTGACACCGTCAAGCGCCTTGACAGGAACACCTTTTTTAGGTTTATAAACCTTGACAAGTTCTTTAATTTCAAGCATAATTCTTTCTCCTCAAAAAGTGTTGAAATTTGGCCGCAAATGAATATAATTATAATTGTATTCATTGAGAAATCATGTCTCAAGTTTAGGATAATACATACCGAGAAAATTGTCAAGCAAGGAGACAGGTAAAATGTTTATAAACTGCAATAACGAATGCTTTAATTACCACGGCCGATGGGAGAAAACGAATAACGGTTATAAATCGCATTGGGTCAGACCCTACGTTGAGTTTTTCTGTGATGCCGATTTCGGTCTGAAGCTTGGTGACGGTTCGGGTGAATACAGCGTTTTTGTCGACGGTGAAAAGGTCAATGCCGAGGATGGAGTTTATAAATTGTGTAAAAAGTCGCTGGTCCGTCTTACGGCCAACGAGACAGCACACACCGTTACTTTCAAAGGTGTCGAGACCGAAGGCTCGGTCGGTTTTGTGCCTTCAAGAAAGCAGAATATTCTTTTTATAGGTGATTCGTTGACCCATTCCGCTGTTTCGCATTCGGTTATAATTCCGCGTGAGCTTGACTGTGACTATACCTGCATAGCGCAGGGCAGTATGGCTTTGTGTGTCGACCGCGGATACGTTAAGGTCAAGGAAGAATTGACACCTTTTAAAGGTATGTCGGCGGCGTTTTTCTATCTGACAAGTCCGTGCGAAGGTAGGGTGCCGATGGTCCCGTTTGATTTTGAGAATGAAAGAAAGTACGACAAGATAATTATTCAGATTGGTACTAACGACCATCTGACCGATGAATCTTACGTTGACGGGTTTGTGACCGTTTACCGTGAGTTTGTCAGGAAGATTATCGGCATTTACGGTGATACTCCCGTATTTCTTGCGTTGCCGTCGGCCGATACCGTCGACGGTTCGGGTTGGCGTCGCAACACCATTGAAAGGTGTGCCAAAGAGGCTGAGGCCCAATACGGCAACGCGACCTATATAAGCTCAAGAGGATGGGATGTTGAAATAAGTTCCGATAATGTGCATCCTACTACTCAAGGTTACGCTACTTATGCTTACGAACTGCTCAAACATTTGAGATAATTGCAAATTCTAAAACGACCGCGAATTGATTTCGCGGTCGTTTTGCTTGGGTCGATTTATTTAATTGAAAAGGCTTTGTGCGATTCTTACGGCATCCATAGCATCCTTACCGTAGAAGTCGGCACCTATCATATCGGCATATTCCTGATTGAGCACCGCGCCGCCGACCATTATTTTGGTGTCGGGCGAGGATTTTCTCAATAGCTTTATGGTTTCCTCCATTTGGGGGACAGTGGTGGTCATAAGTGCCGAGAGGGCAACGAGGCGGCAGTTTTTGGCTTCCTCGACTATTTTTTCGGGGTTAACATCACGACCTAAATCTACGATATAAAAGCCGTAGTTTTCAAGCAGAACTTTGACGATGTTTTTACCGATATCGTGAATGTCACCCTTGACGGTGGCAATAACGATTTTTTTGGAAGTATCGGCCGCAGAGGGAAGCTTTTCTTTAATGACGCCAAACGAAGCCGAGGCGGCATCGGCAGCAATGAGCAACTGCGGGAGATAAACCTTTTTCTGCTCGTAAAGTGTACCGATTTCGTTTAAAGCAGGGACGATCTCGTCGGAAATGAGCTTTAATGGGTCGGTCGTCTCAAGGCATTGTTTTGTCAAGGCTTCGGCATCGGCAGACAGACCCTTGCATATAGCGGTCTTGAGATCAAGTGCTCTGTCAACGGCTTTTGCGGTGGTGTCGACACCGTTCTTTTCGGCAAAGGTGATGTAGTCGGTGAAGTTTTCGTCCTTTTCGGTGAGCGCCTTAAAGGAATGGTAGACCGTCATCATTGCTTCTGAAAACGGGTTCATAATGGCGGCATCAAGACCTGCGTTCAAGGCCATAGTGAAGAAGGTCGAGTTTATCTTGTCGCGCTCGGGCAGACCGAACGAAACGTTGGAAACACCGAGGCTTGTGAAAACACCGAGTTGTTCTTTTATCATTTTTACGGCCTTGAGCGTTACGTTGGCGCTTTTGGGGTCGCTCGACACCGTCATGGTCAAGGGGTCGACGATGATGTCGGAACGGTCTATGCCGTATTCTTGGGCGGTTTTAATAATGTCAGCGGCAATCTTTACTCTGCCCTCGGCCGTTTCGGGAATCCCTTGATCACCGATGGTGAGTGCGATTACGGTGCCGCCGTATTTTTTGACCAGTCTGAAAACGGCGTCCATACTGTCCTTGGTGCCGTTGACCGAATTGACCAACGGTTTGCCGTTATAACGTCGCATAGCCTTTTCCAAACAGGCGGGGGAGGAGGTGTCGATCTGCAACGGCACGTCGGTCACGCTCTGAAGGTCAGAAACTATCTGCGCTAAGGCTTCGGCTTCGTTTATTTCGGGCAGTCCTGCGTTGACATCGAGAATATGGACACCCTCTTCGACCTGACGGAGGCCTTCGTTTAGAATGAGCGAATAGTTCTTTTCTCTTAAAGCCTCTTTAATCCTCTTTTTGCCCGTCGGATTGATACGTTCACCGATGAGAATGGGCGATTTTGAGAATTCGACCGTGTGGGTGTATGAGGTGACGGCGGTGCGACGTTTTACGTTGCGAGGTTTCAGCTCGATATTTTTGGTCGCTTCAACCGTTGCCTTGATGTGGTCGGGGGTCGTTCCGCAACAACCGCCCAAAACAGCGCCACCGAGCTCTGCGATTTCGGTCATAATTGTGCTGAATTTTTCGGGGTCGATGTCAAACACCGTTTTGCCGTCGACAACCGAAGGCAGACCTGCGTTGGGCTTTACTATGATGGGCAGACGGCTTTTTTTGGCGTATTCTTTGACAACAGGCAACATTTTATCGGGACCGAACGAGCAGTTCATACCGATGGCATCGACGCCCAGCGCACAAAGGGTCTCAATAACCGTTTCGGCATCGGCACCCGTCATCAGTTTGCCGTCCTCACCGAAGGCATTGCTGACGAAAATGGGCAGGTCGCAGTTTTCCTTGGCGGCGATAATGGCGGCCTTGGTTTCATAAAGGTCGTTCATAGTCTCGATCATAATAAGATCAACCGGCAAGTTTTTGGCGATGCGGATATTTTTGGCGAAAACCTCTACGGCATCCTCAAAATCGAGGTCGCCGAGCGGTTTTAAGAGCCGTCCCGTAGGCCCTAAATCGAAGGCGATGAATTTATCCTCAAAGCCTTCACGCGCCTTGTTGGCGCAGTTTACGGCGGCTGTGATATATTCTTCATAGTTCGGCTTTTTTAAGCAGTTGACACTAAAGGTGTTGGTGCAAAAAATATCCGACCCCGCGGTCAGATAATCGCGGTGGAGTCGGATTATTTCTTCGGGGTGGGTAAGGTTCCATTCCTCGGTGCCTTCACCCGATTTGAGACCCTTGGTCTGCAGCATGGTTCCCGTGCCGCCGTCAAGGTAAAGACGTTTTTTGTTTAAAGCTTCTAAAACGGTCATTTTTCTACACCTGCAATAAAGGTTACTGATTTTGACGGTATCATCAGGCCCGTTTCGGTCAGAACGATACCGCAGTTATCGAGATAATTTAAAAGGGGAAACTGCACTTCCAGTGAAAGGTCACCGTAGCCGGGACTGAAGCGACGTCGCGTTTTCAAAGGCAAAAGCGACTGCACTTTGTCGCAAAGTGCCTCACAGAGTGCCGAAGCCACAGCATCGGTCACAAACTGTTCGGTGGTCGAGGTGACACTTTTCTGACGCAATAATCGGTCGACCGGGTGGCCTAAAGTTACGGCAACAATGAAGGCCGAATCGCAGCCTTCAAGGCATTTGGCGAGAGCTGTACTTTTAACCTCACCAAAGCCCAATCTGACAGAGCCGCCCGATATTTTCACACCCGTTTTTTCAAACGTATAATAACATTCTGCGTTGGACTTGACCTCTTGCACAGCAGGGTCAATAAGGTTAAAAAGCGTATCGAGGTCGGTACACATCATACGTGCCGCCAACTCGTCACGGTTTAATTCTAAATCGTTTACGTCAATTGAAATCATTTTATAATACCCGAAATATTATTTTTGATTTTTTCGGCAACCTCGGGTTTATTCATTGAATAAACGTGAACGGCATTGACGCCGTTGGCAAAAAGGTCGATTATCTGCTCGGTCGCATAGGCAATACCTGCCTGGGCCATTGATTCGGGGTCGTCACCGAATCGGTCAACGATGCGGACGAAACGCTGGGGAAGGGCACTGCCCGAAATACGGCAGATGCGTTTGATGGATTTTGGGTTAGTGACCGGCATAATACCTGCGACAACGGGAACGGTGACACCGGCTTTATTGAGTCGGTAAAGGAAATTATAATAGATGTTATTGTCGAAGAACATCTGAGTTGTCAAAAACTCGCAACCTGCTTCAACCTTGCGGCGCAGATTGTCGATATCGGCAATGCTCGACTCACTTTCGGGGTGCGATTCGGGGTAACAGGCACCGCCGATGCAGAAACCGCCGAACTCTTTGATATCTTCAGTCAGTTCACTTGCGTATTTATAATCGGTCTTTATAGGCGTCCCGTCACTCGGCGCGTCACCTCGCAAAGCCAGAATGTTCTCAATGCCGTGGTTTTTAAGTTGGGTCAGTTTGTCGTGTATCTCATCTTTTGAGGACGTAAGGCAACTGAGGTGTGCCAATGCAGGAACACCCTTGTTTTTCAAGTTTTCGGCAATTTTTAAGGTATAGTCCGACGTGCCGCCGCCTGCACCGTATGTAACGCTCATATAAGAGGGCTTGAGTTCGGCAATTTTTTCGGTTGCCGTCTTGACGCTTTCAAAAACGTCGCTTGTTTTGGGAGGGAAAACCTCAAATGAGAGGCTTAAACGGTCGGAATTGATGATATCAATCAGTTTCATTTTTTGTTTCCTTTTCTTTTGAAAAGCTTGTGAAGTTTGCCGTGGGTACGCATAACAAAGCCGCGCAGTGGCAACATAATGCGCCATAACCACGAATAGATACGGTAAATAGGATTTTTTACGGTGTAAAGCTTACCGTTTCTCGTAAACGCCTTTACAACGCACAGCACCTGTGATTTATTAACACCGTATTCGGTCTCGGCCTGATGGTCACCCGCCATATCGTAGGTGGTGTCGTTTACCTTGACGATTCGGTGCAGTATGTATTTCCCGTTCTCGCGTTTGTAAAGAGGAATGTCGCCAACCTTTAGTTTAAGCGGGTCGCATTGTGTTAATACGACGGTATCGCGGTGGGTGGTCAACAACGGTTTCATACTGTTGCCCGTGACCGTTATGGTGACGTCTACACCTTCCGCAATCAGTCCCGTAATAAGCGGTGACATTTCCTCCATCGGAACGGCTCTTTTCTCAGTTTTCATCTAAAAGCTCGGCCTCGCGGAGTTTATTTAAGAATTCTTCAATATCACTAAGGGCGGTTTCGCGGTCGATATCGTATTCTTTAAGCATCAGTTGGAGCAATTGCTCTTTGGTTATGTCGTTTTCCAACGACTGCCAAAGAAAAGCACCGCTTTCATTCAGGGTGATGATAGCTCTGAAGGAGACGGTATTTGAGCCCAAAGGTACTACAACGTTGGTACCTGCGATGGTTTTTAATACAAAGTCATTTTTGATTTTCATTTTTTGTTCCTCTTTTATCAAATTTTGCGGCAGTGTTCAATTGCTTTCAATGCCGTAAACCCATTTTCGCATAAACTTTTTAGCCTCTTCAAGGTCGTATTTCCAGACCCAAAGTTCGTCGGTGTCATCAAATATATCGCCGTGGGCCGGTATGTTATCTCCGGGAAGGGAGGTTTTTTCGATTTTCAGATCGTTTTCCAAGGTGATGGGCAGAAGCTCTGCTATTTCGTCATAGCTTAACGAGGTTTTGATCATACCGAGCATTGTACGGATGGTTTGCGGCAGTTCACCAATGGGATTGGATTTGATTTTTTGAAAGATCGCCTGGACCACCAACTGTTGTCTTTTTACACGCTCGGTATCGCTCCCGAGGTCTCGGTTACGGGAAAAGGCGATGGCCTGAGTTCCGTTGAGTCGCACCTTTCCGTAACTTGAAAGGTAGTTTTCGTCGCCTTCCTTGGAATAGGTGAACAGGTTTATAAAGGTCATTTCTTCCTGTGTGATTGTGACGTCAATACCACCGATATAGTCGACCAATTCATCAAAGCGGTCGATGCCGATGGCGGCATATTCTGTAATATCAAGGCCGAAAATCTGATTAAGCGTCCTGACTGCAAGTGTGGGGCCGCCTGCTTTATAGGCACCGTTTATTTTGTCATACCGCTTACCGTCGGGAAAATCTATCGGGACCCAACTGTCACGAAGCACAGATGTCAGTTTAACCGTTTTTTTGGTCTCGTTTATTGATACTATAATTATGGCATCAGAACGGTTGGAATCTCCATTTTGGGCGGTATTGTCGACGAGGTATTTGTTATCAATACCAAACAGAACGATATTGGTTATTTTATCACGGATTATAACGTTTTTATCGTTATTCTTATCGGTGTTTTTGTCGTTATTCTTATCGGTGTTTTTGTCGGCATTCTTATCGGTGCTGCTGTCAGGCTCTTTATCGGTGTCTATAATAGGCGGTTTCCCTAATATGTCGGGGTCGATGCCCAATGCTTCGTGATTGTCAGTGTTGGGAAAGTCGGTGTCGTAGTGCATATCCTGAAAAAGGTACGCACTAAAGCCTAAAACACCTGTAATAAATATGCAAATGATAAGGATAAGACTGACCACCGTGTTGAACAAAACAAGCCAAACAACGGGTCGCTTTTGGGGCGACTCGTTGTTTATTTCGTTTTTAACATCTGTTTTATTTTCGACAGTTTCTGCTTCGGAAGCTGTCAAAGTCTTATCCTGCTCGTTCATAGGTTACTCCGAATCAGTATATTCCGTATATCCAACGGTAAATATATTTTTTTGCGGCTTCAATGTCATATTTCCAGACCCACCCGCCGCGGGTGTCTTCGAATATACCGCCCTTAGCAACGACCTCTTGGCCGGGAATTGAGGTCTTTTGCAGATGAAGTCCCGAAACAGCCAACATCGGCGCATAGCTTAAAATCTCGTCGTAGGTCATAGAGGTCTCGACATTGGCGAGGACCTGTCTTAAAAGTTCGGGATATTTGGTCTTGGGATAGGTTTTGAGCTTCTCAAACATACAACTCAAGACCTTTTGCTGACGCAAAACTCGGGTCTCTTCGCTGTCGTAACGAATTCTTGAATAAGACAACGCCTGTGTAGCGTTAAGGTGGACAAGTCCTGCTTTTTCAAGATAACCGCCGGCGAATCCGTCGTAGGGGTCGTTGGCTATTCTGTTGATCCATTGACGTTCCTTCTCGGTTATTTCGATGTCAACACCGCCCAATATTTCCAAAACGTTTTTCATCTGGAAAAGGCTGACCGAAACGTAGTCCTTAATGTTAAGTCCGAAGTTGTTGTTGAGCGTGTGGATAGCCCTCTGAGGGCCTCCGCCCGCATAAGCGGCATTTATTTTATGGTAGCTGCCGTTGACGGGAACCCAACTGTCACGAAGAATAGAGGTCAGCTTGATGGTATTGTCATTGGTATTGATCGACACAATAATTATGGTGTCGGAGTTACCGCTTAAAGCTTTTTTGCGGTCAGTCGCCTTGCGGTCACGTGTATCAATACCGAAAAGTGCGATATTTATAATATCCTTCGGTAAGGAATTTGCAATCTCCGAACTGATACCGAGCTCGTCGTGGTCATTCGAAATGTGACCCTGCTTCATATCTTTGGTGACGTAGGCCATTATTCCCAAAAAGCTTGAAAGAATAATACATATTGCCAGAATAACCGATGTCAAGACGTTGAAAAGTATCAGATAATTCTTTTGACGGCGCAAAGCCGCTTTTTTACGTTTGTTCATATACTACCTCTGTTATTTCTCGTTGTAGTTGCCCAGGAACACAAAGAAAGAAAGTGTCTGCTCGAGTGAAGAGAGCAAACTCAAGGTTCTTGCATCCTTTATGTTGCCCGAAAAATCAAGATAAAATTTATATTCGAAACCGTGGCCCAAAGGACGGGATTCGATTTTGGTAAGGTTCAGTCCGCAATCGGCAAAACGGCCCAACATTGAGTAAAGAGAACCCTTTTCGTGCGGAATGGTAAAGGCAAGGCTTACGGTATTGCTGTCGGGTGCGATAAACGGTTTTTTCGACACGGCAATAAACCTTGTGATGTTATCTTTGTTGTCCTGAATCGAGGTGGCGCCGACCCGAAGACCGTACATTTCGGCGGCTTCGGTCGAACCGATGGCCGCAATGGCGGGGTCGTTCAGTTCGGCAACGTATTTTGCGGCGAGTGCGGTATTTTCAAACTGCATCGCCGTGATATTGTGTTCCTTGATATATTTTTCGCATTGCTTCAAGGCGTGGGGGTGCGAGTAGACCACCTTGACTTGGGATTCGTCACCTACGGTCAAGAGGTTTTGCGAAACATCGACACGCTTGGCCTTGACGATGCAGAGTTTATATTTCAAAATCAAGTCATAAACCGAATTGACCGAACCTGCGGTCGAATTCTCAACGGGGAGGATTCCCACGGCTGTTTCATCGGCCTCGCAGACCTTGAATACGTCCTCAAAGCTCAGCAAAAACTCGGGGGTCAGTTCATTAAACATACTTCTTGCCGCGGCGTGTGAAAATGCACCCGGAGCACCCTGGCATATAACTTTTTTATAGGTCATATCTTTGGGATAACTCATAACCTTTTCGGCAAACGAACCGTTTTTGAAAAGTGTATCGGTTTGCAAAGCACGGCTGACCGCCATCATATTGCGGTAAACACTGCTGACGTAGACACCGTATTCTTCACCTGCGTCACGGCTTACGCGGTCAAGAATTTCCTGCTCACGGCCTGCGTGATATATGGGAAGATTTTCGGCCTTCTTTATACGTGCGACCTCTAAAGAACATTCCATTCTTTTTTTGATGAGCGGTGCAAGTTCGCGGTCGATGGCGTCTATTTTTTTGCGTATTTCGTCGAGACTCATAAGGGCTTTACCTCCCAAAGCAGGTCGACTAGTGCAAGGGCGACAGCCGCTTCAACAGCGGGTAATGCGCGTGGTACTATACAGGGGTCGTGTCTGCCTTCAATGATAAGTATATCATCTTTGTTTGTTTCGAGATTAACTGTATTTTGCTGTTTGGAGATCGACGGGGTGGGCTTTATCGCAACACGGATGATGAGCGGCATACCGTTGGAAATACCACCCGTGATACCGCCCGAATTATTGGTTCTGCACTTAATAAGGTCGCCGTCGAAATACATTTCATCGTTGACCTCGGAGCCTAAAGCCGAGCTGAAGCCGAACCCAAAGCCGAATTCAACACCCTTGACGGCGGGAACGGCGAAAACCGCTTCGGAAATCTTGTTCTCGATACCTCTGACGGTGGGGGAACCGATGCCTGCGGGCAGTCCCGTTACGGCAATTTCAAGTTCACCGCCGATACTGTCGCCGTTTTGCTTGGCTTGGGCAATTTCGACCGTCATTTTTTGCCGTGCTTCCTCTGAAACGGTTGAAAAATATTGTTTATTTAAGGTTTCCAGCAGTTCGGGGTCGATATTTACGGGGTCGAACGGTTCGTCGGCCGTACTGCCGATAAACGAAATGTGACCGCCAACCGTAATACCGTGTTTTTTGAGTATCTGACGGGCGACAGAACCCGCCGCGGTTAACGGTGCTGTGAGTCTGCCCGAGAAGTTGCCGCCGCCTCTTACATCATTGTGTCCCGAGAAACGCACCGATGCCGCATAGTCGGCGTGCGACGGTCTCGGACGTGCGGCTATATTATCATAGTTGTTGGAACGGTGGTCGCCGTTGCGGATTATCAGTGCTAAT
>JAGBXM010000045.1 GCA_017629275.1 Clostridia bacterium | reverse complement strand
GTAAGGTCTTGTTGTTAAACAACTGTTTTGCTATTGCTTTTGCCTGTTCATCAGAGGCGATCTGAGCAGTCAAAGTCCAATATGACGCAATGGTCATTATCTTGTAAAACTCCTCGGTTTTACAGTTGATATCATAATAGAAGTTGTCCTCGCCGTCCCAATAATATTTATTAACGAGATTTTTCTTTTCGTTATAACGCTCGAGCCAGATCTTTTCGTTCTCAGCATCGTCAACGATTTTAAACAACTCGGCAATCATTTTGGCCGACAAAGCCTGCTGACAAATGGCATCGATCCACAGCATATCGGGGTTATTGGGGCGTTGTCTTTCGCAATGCTCGGTGACACGTCCTCTCGGGGTATTGTCCATACCCGAGATTCCGCCCTCCCAATGGTAACCTTTTTCTTCCTTGATCGCCCAGGTACGCATTAAGACTCCGTCAATCTTTTTTTGTTCGGTCAAAGAATCAAACCAGTTGAAATGCTTTTGCAAATACTGTTTTTCATATAAAAGGGTCTTGATATACTCCTTGTCACCCGACATCAAAGCGTTTTCATACTCTGCCCACGCAAAAAGCGGCGGATTATCAGCAATGTGAACAACTATTCTGTAAGGCTCACCCGGAATTGCTTTGGTCCAATCCGGCTCGTTTTCGGGAGTGATAACGGTCGCCATCCTTTTTTCGCCGTAAAGGGTCTCATAGAAGTTATTGAGGGTCTCAACACCGGGGAAAATCTCACGCGCATATTTGCAGAAAAGCGACATAAAGCAAGAGTCCCATATCCAGACCTGCGTTGCACAAAACGCCTCGTCCATATACGGATTCTGCGGCATTCCGTCAATAAATTTCACGTGGTCAAAGGCTATTTCCCAAGCCTTTTCATAAAACTCATTATAATGAGGATAGGCTTCGCAAACAGGCTTTGGAATATAGTCCTTATAGTTTTTAGCGCCAAAATTTTTTGCCATATTATCACGTCCAATCAGTAAATATCGGGACTGCCGTCCTACTGCTTAATATAACACAACGCCTCCGCTTTATAAAGCGGAGGCAAAATTTTTGTGTCAAATTTTCCATTAAAATTCTTTTTTTACATAGTCCGTTACTTTAAAAACGAAATAATTATGCTTAATACAGTATACACGAGCAACAGTATTGAAATTGTTCTCAGAACAACCGAAACACTTTGCAGATTTCCGCGTTTTCCTTTAAAATGAAGTCCTAAAAAGAACAACGCCAAAATCAGCGGCAGAAACGTTACGGCAGACAATACGGTCTGCACAGGTTCCGAAAATTCTATATTTTGAACGATTCCGTTCTGAACCAAGCTGCTTAATGTAAAAAACGACGCCAAAAACAAAACAAAAATACAAACGCAAATAATAAATAAACGTTTATAGGTTTTCATAATTACCTCACATCACCTTAAATACACCGTGTATTCCTGCAGTTTGTCGTCTTGGGTATAGTTTTCGTACGTACCCGTGTTGCGGATGTGGAAAACCACACGGTCGGAATAGACCTCGAACACCAGATACTGCGCCAAAGCGGGCGTTGCCGTACCGGGATGGTAAGCCTTTTCGGGATTACCGCCAAAGCCTGTCAGACCGTCATCGCCCATATACTGCTTGCCAAACGGTCTTAACCCTCCCATGTGAACAAAGGTATACTCGTAGTCCTTGCCCTTGGAATCGGCCGAGGCAAGATTAAAGTCAATGGGTTGCTTATCCTTGATATGCAGAACAGCGCCCGACGAAAAATCTTTATAACAAGCACGTTCGCCGTGCACGTGTCCGTAAAGATAAAAGGTATTGCGGTGACCCTTAAATATTTCGTAAAACAGGTCGCTGTCACCGTTTATCATAGTTTCCCTCAAAACGCCATCGTTATAATAATATATCGCCGACAAATGTCCCACAACAAAAACAGTCTTTTTGCCGTCGGGGTCGATCTCATTGAGCTTATCCTTAACCCACAGCATCGACTCGTTGCTGTAATACCCTTCGTGAGAGTTAAAGGCGGTGTCGGGGTCGATGTTGATACCGATGAAGTCAATACCGTTGACAACGTAATGAAAAGCGCCCCAATAAAGCTCATTGGGCTTATGCGTGGAGTGGATTATCAGCTTTTCACTGTCGGGCAGCTCACCCAAAGCGGCATCCATAACATCATAAAAATCGGTGGTGTTATAAGGCTCGTTTTCCTCTGTGCCGATGTCACCCAAAATCATATCGTTGTTGCCGGTGACGTATAAAACCTTGCCGTCAACGGCACTTTCCGAAACGAGAGCGTGTAACTTTTGCTTGATGTCCAGAAAATTTTTCTTTGGCAACGCGCAGGACTTGTTCCAATACGGATAGTCCGAGATGTTATCACCGCCGATAAGCGTTACGTCGGCCAACCCAAACTCCTCAACCGCCAAATCCTTGGCCTTGATGAGCGATTTCCTCAAGGTTGTCGGAAAATCAAGCATAGACTGCTGATTATGTATATCAGTAAAGCCAAACGCCGTCAGTTTTTTCTCCATATTGTCCTCCAAAAGCTCAACAAAAAAGAATTTTTTATAATTATAACACTATAAAATAAAAAGAGCAAGGCAAAACCTTGCAAAAATACTTATTACTTATTACCTATTACTTATTACTTCCCCAAAATCCCGCCCGCTTGCGTAAACGGGATTTTGGGGGTTCTAAAGTCAAAACTGATCCGATCTGAAAACCGTTAATTTACTTTACAAAATCTTTATATTCTTTTATATCTGTATTTTTTATTACGCCGTCATTATCAAAACTCGTTCTTTCTTCTTTTATAAGCCGATTAGAATTATCATAATAATAATTAACCTCAACATAATGACTTTTTTTGCCGGAGTGTTCATAATGAACAGTCTTTGAATATACTAAATTCCCGTCGGCACCGTAGGTATAATCGGTTTCATCACCAATCCAACTTGAATCGCCAAAATTGGCTATATTCTGTTTTTTGATTAGTTGGTTTTGCGAATCGTATATATTTTCAAACTCAAGTTCTTTAGTTCCGTTCGCATTGTATGTATATCCCTTTTCAAGATTTCCGCGTTCATCATATTCATATTCATATCCGCAGAGTGCATCATCATAATCAGATGGGTTGATTATTTCCTTTTTAAAAAGCTGTTGGTTTTCATTATAAATATAGTTATAACCTTCATCATAAATCTGATGTCCATCTGTTATACTCGTGCAAAAATCTTCTATGTGTATAAGTTCTTGGGATATATCACCATTTTCATTATACGTATACTCTATGTCATATTGTCTCTCACGAACGCTGAATATCCCCAAGAAACCTTTTGTGTATTCCGTCTTCTTTATAACATTTCCTTTTTTATCGTATTTGTAAATAGTCTTATACTCTCTATGGAATCCACTTGAGTTTTCGTGGGTATGTAATTCGGTTTTGGGCAAATAAGTATATTCTTCACCTATATCATCTTTACAAGCTGAAAAACAAAGCATCGTTATAAAAATGAGTATTATAAAAAACGATTTTTTCACTTTATCACCGCCTATGTGTTATTATATCATAAAAGCATTAAAGAGGCAAGGAAGAGTGAAGTATCGGCTGCGCCGATGTGAAGTTATGCTGATGGAATAGTGAAGTTTTATGCTTCGCACAAAGTGAAGTTAAGAGTGCCACCCACGCCCGCAGGCGCTTCACGCAGCGAAGATGCACTTCACGTGCCGCTTGCGAAACACATCGTTCCAAAACCGGACTCGAACCGTAGGGCCGAACTGTGGTCGCATGCAAAGCCAACCCTCATCCCCCAACCCCAAACGACGTAAAAATGTAAATTGCCCTTTGTAGGGGACGGCGCCTCGACGTCCCGAAAGCCAATTCCAACCACGCAACCTCAAACGATACATAAAACTGAATCTCTCCACGTAGGGGCGAACTATGTTCGTACTACATCTTGTAGAGGATTTTTCTTATTTTGAACTATCGTATTCCCAAATATTTCTTAATAGCTCACCGGTATACGGATCTACACTAGCACCTGCAACTTTTTCACCATTTTGGGTGAAATCCACATTTTTGTAATATCGTTCAGCTGAATCCCAATAAAACATTTCGGTGACAGAATATTCTATACCCGTTTCATCAGGTACACCTAATTTTTCCGAAACCACTTCAGCTAATTTTTTGTCGCTTAGTTCTTTGATGTTTGAAGTCTGCTTGCAACCCACAAAAGAGAAGCAGATTACTAAACACATAAATATAACTATTAATTTTTTCATAAAATCACCGCCTTTGGTGTATTATAGCATAAAAGGGGCGATGCCGAAATAATTATTCATTATTCATCAGCGAAGCGACTTCAATATTCATTATTCATTTGAAAATCCGTTCTATTTAATGAATAATGAATGATGAATATTGAAGAATGAATAATACAAACAAAAATCCGCCCTCAAAAGAGAACGGATTTTCGTTTGGGTGTTTTGAACTTAATGGCACGAATTAAATGTGCCTGAAAACCTAAGAATTTCTTTAACTATTACATTTACATATATATCTAACTTCTTGAGTATCTGCAAGGCCGCTTGGTTTTGCTTTTCCATCAGACACAAAACCTGCTTTTTCATAAAATCTCCTTGCACGATTATTTTCTTCCAATACCCATAGAGAAATTTTATCATATCCCCTGCTTTTGATTTCTTTTTTTATCCAATCCATAGCCTGTTTTCCATAGCCTTT
>JAGBXM010000044.1 GCA_017629275.1 Clostridia bacterium | reverse complement strand
CCTCATCACCCATAAATCTTGGTGTTGAAGAAGCCCCTTCGGTTTCAAGTGTGTGCAAAATTTCCTTGGCACGCTCAATAACCGTGTTCGGGATTCCCGAAAGCTTGGCAACCTCAACGCCGTAACTGTCATCAGCACCGCCGCGAACGATTCTTCTTAAGAAGGTAATATCGTCGCCGCGCTTTTTGACAGCAATGTTATAGTTTTTGACGCCGGAAAGCTGGCCCTCCAAAGCGGTCAGTTCGTGATAATGGGTTGCAAACAGTGTTTTGGCACCGATTTTCTTCTTGTCACACACAAACTCCAAAACCGACCTTGCAATAGCCATACCGTCATAGGTCGAGGTTCCGCGACCGATTTCGTCAAGTATGAGCAAACTTTTTGAGGTGGCATTTTTGAGAATGTGAGCAACCTCACTCATCTCAACCATAAAGGTGGACTGACCCGAAGCCAAATCGTCCGAAGCACCGACTCGAGTGAAAATCGCATCGGTTATGGAAATATCGGCCGAGGTTGCAGGAACAAACGAGCCAATCTGTGCCATAAGCACGATTATGGCAACCTGACGCATATAGGTCGATTTACCTGCCATATTAGGTCCCGTGATGATGGCACAACGGTTGGCATTGTTATCCAACACGGTGTCATTGGGAACAAACGGCATTGAACTGAGCTGTTCGACAACGGGATGCCGTCCGTCAACGATGTTCAAAGCACCTGTTGTGTTAAGTGTGGGTCGGCAATAATTATTCTTAACGGCAACCTCTGCGAAAGAAGCCAAAACGTCAACCAAAGCCAAAGCGTCGGCGGTTTTTTGAATTCTCGGCAAAGCATCGGCAACCGTTTTTCTGATGCCGTCAAATATTTGAAATTCCAACTGAGAGCCATGCTCACGAGCGCCCAAAACACGCGCCTCAATATTCTTTAGTTCATCGGTAATATAGCGTTCGCAGTTGGTAAGCGTCTGTTTACTGATGTAATGGTCGGGCACCCTATCCTTGAAAGAATTGGTAACCTCGATATAATATCCGAAAACCTTGTTGTATCTGACCTTCAAGGTCTTGATACCGGTTTTTTCACGTTCTTCGGTTTCGATTTTTGAAATGATTTCCTTGCCGCCGGTAAGGTCGGAACGAAGCAGGTCAACCTCCTCGTTATAGCCCTCACGAATGATACCGCCCTCACGAACCGAGAACGGAGGCTCATCAACAATGGCGCGGTCGATAAGGTCGCACAAATCCTCGCAAAGGTCAATATCCTCGTTGGCGCCACTCAAAATTCTTGAGCGACAGTTGGACAGTTGTTGCTTTATCATAGGCAGGCTCTTCATTGTGTAGCAAAGAGAACGCAATTCCCTGCCGCCTGCCGTGCCGTAAACGATTCTGGTCATTAAACGCTCAACGTCGTGAACACCTGACAGAAGTTCTCTTACCTCACCCAAAATAACGGTATTTCCAATCAATTCATCCACACCGTTATAGCGTGTTTCCAAGGCCATTCTGTCCATAAGCGGTTGGCTTATCCACTGTCTTATAAGGCGCTTACCCATTGCGGTTTTGGTTTTATCAAGCACCCACAAAAGCGAGCCTTTTTTCTCTTTATTGCGCATTGTTTCGCAAAGTTCAAGGTTTCGCATTGCAGTGACGTCAACACGCATAAACTGATTGTCGGCATAAACGTCGATTTCCGAAATGCGCTCCATTCCGCTCATCTGGGTATTTTTGAGATAATCAAGCGATGCACCCAAAACCCTTACGGTAAGCGAACCTGCCGTAAGACCTTTTTCGGCAACCGAGGAAATTTTAAAATGCTCGCAAACGGCAAT
>JAGBXM010000043.1 GCA_017629275.1 Clostridia bacterium | reverse complement strand
TGATTAAAGAAAATAATATGGAGTATATTTCAAGCGAATATGCAGAGAAAATAAAACCTGCAATAGACTATATTCACCATAATTATACTAAGGAAAATATTTCTATTGCCGAACTGTCTCAAATTTCTTCAATAAGTGAGGTTTATTTCAGGAGAGTATTTGGAAAGGTTATGGGAATTTCACCTATTAGATATATAAATAACCTGAAAATAGCCCATGCCAAGGAGCTTTTGGAAACACAGATGTATTCCGTAACCAAAGTGGCTGAGCTTTCAGGTTTTCATGATGAAAGTTATTTCAGCCGTGAATTTAAAAAGAATATTGGAATTTCACCATCTGACTATGCAAAAGCATCCCGACAATAATCGGGATGCTTTTTTCAGTTATGATGCATCTTTTAATTTATCGTCAGGAGCAAGCCCCCGCCCTACACCCTGTGCCGTTTCAAGCATATTCTCGGCAAAAATTCCGTAGCCCTTTGTCGGGTCATCGACCAATACGTGCGTGACCGCCCCTATTAGCTTACCATTTTGGATCAAAGGGCTACCGCTCACGAGTGTGTCAATATAGGACCAACACATTTTTTACATTGATAATTTTAAAATTCCCTCTTAAACGCAAAGAAATCGTACCGTTAAAGCACGATTTCTTCGTATTATAGGAGATCTATATTTGTTTGTACGTGTTATATTAGGACCAACATTCTTTGAGGAATTATCTTTGCGACCAGAGAAATAAATCAAATCTGCGTTTTCGTTTTTCTGTAGTAATCTCTGCAGCATTTAACACATCGTCAACAGCATTATTAAATGCTTCATAGTTATCCTCTTGATACCATCGGTCAAGCTGTGCGCCTGTAAGATTTACACCTACCGATTTAGCATATTTCGGAAGATGCTTTCGCACAACCGAATCATAAATGCTATAATCATCTCTGCCGTATACCACGGTATTATGTAGACAACAATATTTTGTGGCAAATGAAAACAATTTTTTATCAAACCCACGATATATGTTACATACAACCGAATGGTCTCCACTTTCAATCCGCTTATCAAAATTGGGAATAGTGCGAATATTTTCTACCAAGTCAAGCAAAAACTCCATTTTCTTATACCTGAATAACTGTGTAGAATACAATTTGTCAAGAAGTAAAATCTTTGCAGCGATTTGGTACGGCTCCTTGTTTTCGGGAAACTTTTTCAACAAACAGCTTAACATCGGCTCGGTTTGGCTGTAAATTTCATCATTTACAGTTTCATCCGACCGATTAATTATGTTTTCGTTTGTGATTTCAAGTAAAGACATATTTCAATCTCTCCTTTGTTTTAATGATTGCTGAATTTAGTTTTCGACTAAAGCAAATACCTTCAGGATCGGTATATCTCTCTTTATAATATTTTAGTCAATTTCTTTCCAATCGTAGTCGCACCAATTAACTCTAACGGATTGCAGGTATATGTTCATGGAATTTTCTCTCATCCATGTTATATTTGTCTCTTGGGATAATATTTTTCCTTTTATAGAATCATTAGCGTTTATAAAATCGAACTCGTAAGGCAACAATTCCTTAGCCCAGGCGTGACCACTACCAGGTAGTGTAAAATTTTCGTTTAATGTAAACTTAAATCCAACATTCTTTATAGGAACAAGAACTGAGCCATCGGTATTATCTATCATCTTTCCTCTTGAAATTAATAGAGTATTATACTCATTGTTAATATTAGGAACTAATTTGGTATTATCGAAATTTACTTCTAATAGAGATGTTTCCTTAAAAGCGCACTTGCCAATAAATTTTACATTTGACGAAATTTCTATTGTTGATAAATTGAAGCATTGATAAAAAGCATATCTGCCTATATGAGTTATTGAATGTGGTAAGTTAATCTCGGTTATGGTGTGACAATCTTTAAAACCATTATCAAGCACTGTTGAAACGGTTATATTATTGTAAGTGGCAGGAATTGTTACGACAGTCAAATCAAAGGCATCTGTTGCTTTTACTCCATATGTATTATCCTCAAGCAACACATATTGCAAATCATCTTCTTCACTCAACGGACCGGCATCAACAGGATTTTCAAGGTCGTCGGAATATGTTATCCATAGGTGGCCGTCAATAATCTCGGTCTTTACAATTCCACGACCTGTGTCACCCTTGTCGCCTTTATCACCCTTTGGGCCCTTAACAGAACCGAGTTTGTAGGATTCTCCGTTAGTATAGGTGATAATGAGTTCGCCATCGTCGGTTATTTCTGTCTTTGCAATACCGATGCCATCAGCACCTTTGATATTGCCGAGGTCAGTAGAAACACCTGTGGTAAATGTTATTATAAGATGCCCATTTTCATCAATGACAACTGCGGAAATGCCGTCGCCCTTATCACCCTTGTCGCCCTTGATGTTGCCAAGGTTAATAACGGTATCATCGGAAAGGGTAATTACGAGTTTATCGTCAATAATTTCAACTTTGGAGACACCTGTACCTGTATCACCCTTATCGCCTTTGGCACCAGTTTCACCCTGAATGCCTTGCTCACCCTGTGCACCTTGGGGACCGATGATTTTGCCGAGATTTACAGGGTTACCTTCGGTATATGTGATAACAAGTTCGCCATCTTCATTGATATCAATAGAAGCAACACCTACACCAACAGCACCAGTGTCACCTTTATCACCTTTATCACCTTTATCACCTTTATCACCAGTAGCACCTTGTATACCCTGTTCGCCTTGGTCGCCCTTGGCACCAATTACATTACCAAGGTTAATATCATCGCCGTTTGTATATACAATTACGAGTTCACCGTATTCATTGATTGTGGCAGAAGCAATACCGTTACCAGTTTCGCCTTGAACACCCTGAATACCTTGGATGCCCTGTTCACCTTGGTCGCCCTTATCACCTTTATCGCCCTTGTCGCCAGTAGCACCCGTTGCACCAGTTTCGCCCTTTTCACCCTTGATATTGCCAAGGTCAAGTGTGGTATCGTTTGTAAGGGTTATCTTCAAATTGCCGTTCTCAATAACAATAGTCTCGATGCCGACACCGTCGTCGCCATCTTGGCCAGCGGCACCCGTTGCACCAGTTTCACCCTGAATACCTTGGATACCCTGAATGCCTTGCTCACCTTGGTCGCCTTTATCACCCTTGTCGCCCTTTTCACCCTTGGCTCCTACAACAACACCGAGGTTAGATACGGTATTATCAGAGAGTGTGATAACGAGTTCGCCTCTCTGGTTGATTTCGGTTTTGGTTACACTTACACCATCATTACCTGCGGCACCAGTGTCACCCTTATCACCTTTATCGCCCTTGTCGCCTTTATCACCCTGAATACCCTGCTCACCCTGTGCACCAGTAGCACCTGTTGCACCAGTTTCGCCCTTGTCGCCCTTGGCTCCAATCACATTGCCGACATTGGTTCTTTGATTGTTAGAGAAAATGAGAACGAGTTCGCCGTTAGAGTTGATTTCAGCACCAGTTACACTAATACCTTGCTCACCTTGGTCACCCTTATCTCCTTTATCGCCAGTGGCACCTGTTGCACCAGTGTCACCCTTGTCACCCTTGTCGCCCTTATCGCCCTTGGCACCTACAACGACACCGAGGTTAGATACGGTATTATCAGAAAGGGTAATGATAAGTTCGCCCTTGTTGTTGATTTCAGTCTTGGTGATGCTTACACCATCTTTACCAGTCGCACCAGTAGCACCCGTTGCACCAGTTTCACCCTTGTCACCCTTATCGCCCTTGGCACCGATAACAACACCAAGGTTAGAAGTCTGGCCGTTTGTATATGTAATTACAAGTTCGCCATCTGTATTGATAGTGGTAGAAGAAATACCGATGCCGTCTGTACCATTCATACCAACAACTTTGTCAAGGTTGACAGTCTTGCCATCAGAGAAAGACAGCACGAGTTGACCCTCAGCATTGATATTTGCCGAAGTAATACCTACACCGTCTTTGCCATTAGCACCGTCCTTGCCATCGGCACCATCTTTGCCATTTGTTCCGTCTTTGCCGTCTTCACCATTGAGACCATTGGCAACACCAAGGTTCAATACAGTATCATCGGTCAAAGTGATAAGAAGTTCATTCTTATCAGAGAAGGCAGCCGTTTTAATACCAACACCGTCTTTACCTGCGGTGGCTTTAAGAGAAGCAGTCCATTCGGTTTCAGTACCAGTATAACCGTTCTCCTTGGCAATTTCGTATGCTGATTTGCCATTCAGACTTTCTAACCACTCCTGAACAGTGCCCTCATAACCGTATTGTACCGCTAATTCATAAGCGGAAAGACCGTTCTCAATTGTCGACATAACAGGAACACCTGTCTTATCGACTAGAATAGCCGTACCTGCCGAGACGCCAATAACCAGTACCGCTGATACGATTATTGCGAGTGTTTTCTTTAATAATCCTTTTTTCATGTATTTGCCCCCAAAATAAAAAAGTGCGGCTACCGAAGTAGACCGCACAAAAAACGCAAACCCCGATAGTCGCCAAACTAACAAATGTGAAATGGGTGCAAACGCACATACCTATAAACACCTGGAATTTGCGTTTTTATCAAATTCAAAAGCATTTATAGATATAACCAAAATAAAGCGTAATTATTCTAGAAAAAGAAAAATACACCCATTTTCACACAAATATTCAGTTAGTTTGGCACTATTAGTTTACCACAAGTTTTCTAAAAATGCAATATCTATAAAAAAGGAACGATACGCATATCGTTCCTTTACTATTTACGATGCTTCTTTTAATTGTTGTTCAGAAACCGATTGTGCGGTTTCAAGCATTGTTTCGGCAAAGATGCCGTAGCCCTTGGTTGGGTCGTCAACAAGGACGTGGGTTACGGCGCCGATAAGTTTTCCATTTTGGATAATAGGACTGCCCGACATTCCCTGAACAATTCCACCGGTCTTTTCTAAAAGTTTTTTATCGGTTATCTTGACAACCATATTTTTTATCTTACTAGAATCGTTTCGGTAAACACGCTCTATTCTGCACTCATACAACCCTGGTCCACACCCGTCAACCGTCGTCAAAACCTCGGCTTTTCCCTCTTTGATCTCCTGCTTGAATCCAATTTCATATATACCGTAAGCTTCGGCATTTTGGCAACCCGTGCCATATAAACCGGTAACGTCGTTTTTTACAATTTCGGCAATTTGTCCGCCCGAAAAAACGCCCTGCAACTCCCCCGTCACGTCTCGTGTCGCCTTCTTAACACCGACTACATCAGCCTCGACAAATTCACCGCTGCCGCACGGCAACAGTTCACCCGTATCAGCATCACACATTCCGTGACCGAGACCTGCTATAACGTTTGTATTAGGGCAATAAAAGGTCAGCGTTCCGATACCTGCCGAGCTATCCCTAACCCACAAACCCGTTTTATATTTTTTGTCTTTTGCATCGAATTCCGGGATTACGCTGACGGTCAATTCTTTTCCGTTGCGCATCATAACGAAATCTAAAATCTTTCCATTACTGTCGGATATCACTCTTTGCACGTCGGAATTATTGAGTACACCTTGTCCGTTAATGGATAAAATAATATCACCAACAAGTATACCGCTTTTTTTAGCGGGATTAACGTTCCCCTTCTCAGTGGAAATATCGCTGTAGCCAACCACTAAAACACCTTTTGTATAAGCTTTGATACCAAACGGCGAACCAAACACCGCCACCTGAGTTTTACTGGTTTTGATAACATTAACCGACTTTATAGGTATGAACCCAAACAGTGATACCGTCGTGCTTGAACCGTTGACCGATTTAACGTCGCTACCACCAACTTCACGCGTTTTGCTGTCTTCACAACTAACGGCTAAATATCCCAATTCAAGCGTTGAATCGTTGGTAATATAATATGAATCACTTATATTATATCCGTAATATGCAACACCGCTAAGACTTACTATCGACGCGATAAAACACAGTACAAAAATTACTTTTATAACTCTTTTCATTTGCAACCTCCTCATTTAAGACTAAACTTAACTTAACCGCAATTTAAAAAGTTATAGTTTATAAAAAACTGAAATTCAGTTATATTGAGGAAGTATTTTTCCCGTTTAAGGTATTTATTTAAATTTCAACAAAAATTTCCGTTACAGGATCATTTTGCAAACAGTATTTCAGAAATAAGATTTCTTCTCTTGGGCGGCGGGGATATTCTGTCAAAATTTACCAAAATCGAATCCTCGCCAATTACCTCAATCGACTCCCAGGGGATTCTGCAATCATCATCACGACCCAAAAACCTTCGTCTGCCGTAAACTATAATGTTAATAAGTTTCCCCGAGCAAGTGTCGACCTCAACGTCGCCTACCAACCCCAATATCGACCCATCCTTAATACAAACCACCTGTTTTTCGCGCATTTCAACAAGTCTGCAGCACATATTATCACCCTTTTCTTTTTTTGATAATATGAATTTATGGGTTGTACTTATCCGTTAAATTTAATTTTTTCAAGAACGTTTTTCTCAATTCTTGACACCTGTGCCTGAGATATTCCTATTTCGCGAGATACCTCCATCTGAGTTTTACCGTGCATAAATCTCAAGGTCAGTATCTTCTTTTCACGAGAATTCAAGGATGCGATCACATCCTTGAATGCAATTTCCTGCAACCAATCAGAATCATCATTATTATCTCCTAACTGATCCAGAACATAAACCGAATCGCCACCGTCTGAATAAACCGATTCAAACAAAGATACCGGTTCGACAATACTTTCCAAAGCCAAAACAACTTCCTCGATCGGAATCTGAAGTTCGGCGGCTATCTGATCCACGGTCGGTTCTTTTTGATTTTTAAGAATCAGTTTTTCTTTGACCTGCATTGCTTTATATGCAACATCTTTAATCGACCGACTCACCCTGACGGGGTTGTTATCTCTTAAATGCCGCCGTATTTCTCCAATTATCATCGGTACGGCATAGGTTGAAAACTTCACTTCGTGAACAGGATCGAAATTATCAATGGCTTTTATCAATCCGATACAGCCAATCTGAAACAAGTCATCCATATTCTCTCCGCGGTTAGTAAACTTTTGAATAACACTAAGCACCAACCTCAAATTACCACTTATAAGTTTTTCACGGGCAGCTTTGTCTCCTTGCTTTACCAATTGTAATAGTTTTTCTTTTTCCTCCTCTTTCAAAACAGGTAATTTGTTTGTATTTACGTTGCAAATCTCAACCTTATTATATTGCAAATTCATCCCTCCGAAAAATACTAAATAGATTATTTACCGAAGGAAGGAATTATAAACCTCCTGAAGTTACAAATAAATTTTATTTTAAATGAATAATTCCGAACAGCTCAAAAAAACATATAAAAATTATTATTTAACAAAAATTCATATCAATAAATTTATACTCCTTCAACATTTTTATATTGACCGTATAATTTTAATAAAGTAAAATTATTAGAGAAATTTTTATTATTTCCAAGGAGATAAAAAAATGAGAGATTACATAAATTCCAATTTCAAACATATGGTCCACGGCGGTGACTACAATCCCGACCAATGGCTCGATTATCCTGAGGTCTTGTCCGAGGATATGAGATTGATGAAATTAAGCCATTGCAACGAAATGACACTTGGCATTTTTGCTTGGGCAGCATTAGAACCCGAAGAAGGAAAATTCAACTTTGAGTGGTTGGACAAGGTTTTTGACGATATCCATAAAGCCGGTGGCAAGGTTATTTTGGCCACCCCGAGTGGAGCAAGACCTGCTTGGTTAGCGCAAAAATATCCCGAGGTTTTGAGAACCAACAATCAGGGTACCAAGTATTTGTTCGGCGCACGCCACAACCATTGTTACACCTCACCCATTTACCGTGAGAAGGTAAAAATAATCAATCAGAAGTTGGCTGAACGATATAAAGACCACCCCGCACTTTTGGCTTGGCATCTTTCTAATGAGTACGGCGGAGATGTATACGGTGACGCTTGTTACTGTGACCTTTGCAAGGATGCATTCA
>JAGBXM010000042.1 GCA_017629275.1 Clostridia bacterium | reverse complement strand
GAAGAATCTCAGCCTTCCCCAGCGGGGAAGGTGGCACGCAACGCGTGACGGATGAGGAGAACTGCTATCAATAGGCCCCACACGACACAATGAACCCAAATTCTCCTCGTAGGGGCGACCCTACGTGTTCGCCCGTCATTAAACCAATAAATTATGTGGTCTGTCATTCTGAGCGCAGCGAAGAATCTCAGCCTTCCCCAGCGGGGAAGGTGGCGGCCGAAGGCCGACGGATGAGGAGAACAGCTATCAATAGGCCCCACACGACACAATGAACCCAAATTCTCCTCGTAGGGGCGAACCTGCGTGTTCGCCCGCAAGCCTTCCCTTGCAAAGAAAGGTATCACGCAACACGTGCGGATGAGCAATCAACAACCATCCCCCAAAAACAGATTACCCTCTCAGCCCCTTCAAAAATGCCTCCTCAGCCGACTCCACGACCTCGTTGGAACCCAAAGCACCTGCCGAAGCCGCGGCATTTTCGGCCAACTTGCGTTGTAACTCCTTGACGCGCTTATCCTCAAAAAACTTATGTTTAAGATATGAAGGCAACAACTCCGCGCCACCCTCAACTTCTCTCAAAACGTCGGTCGGTAACGACTCATAGCTTTTAACGTCAGGAAACTCCGACTTCAAGGCCTTAAACTGCTCTTCAACCGAAACCTTACGCTTAGCCTCATCACCGTCCCAACGGTCAACGGTCTCCCGAACCAACGTATCTTTTTTCGAACGGTACAGTTCCATAAGACCCTCAACGGCCTTTGATTCCTCACCGTACTGCTCAACTAAAGACGCACGGTAAGCGTCTTCCTCATCCTTTTCAAAACTCGAAATAAACGCTTTTACATCCATTCCCTTCAAAGCCGCCGCTCTTTTCAACTTTGGATATATCGAATCGTAAGCCAACCCCTTTTGTGCCAGAGTTTTAGCCTCATCCTCACAAAGCTCCTTGTCGCGGTGATTGTACCTGACAGTCAAAAAAGGCTCACCGTCGACCGAAGAACCTTTTCCCTCCCCTTCACTTGCGGTACCCATCGAACCAACTTCATCGGATACAGCCACTTTATCATTTTCCTCTTGAGGTTTGGTGCCCTCAAAAACTTCAAACTGATCTTCCATAACAAACTCCTTAAATTAAAATTGATCTTTACCCTGCGGTGTTCCGTCATAGGTCAACATATTGTAAAGCTCGCGCTGTTCGCGTTCTGACCGCCTCGCCTCATCAGCGTCAAATTCGGCCTTTGAAAGCCTTTTACGTACGGACTCAAAAAGACCCGCCTTTCCAAACCAAAATCCTAAAAACGCAAAAACGCCGCAACTGAACGCCCAGACAATAACCAGAATCAAAATCAAACAAACCATTAAATCCAACCTCCGTTTAAATCATCGACCGAAATGCCGTAGCGCTTATTATAATACTCCTCTGCCGTCGGCCTGAGTTTTCGCTTGGGATCAACAGGATGAAAAAATGCCACGTCATAAAACGCATACCTCATCGCATCCATTAAATGATTGTCAAAATCAATCGGCTTGTTAAGTCCGCGCGACGACCCGTCGACCTCATATCGGTAAGAAGACAACTCCTTGATCGTATTGACACATTTCGGATGCACGTAAATGTGATATTCACTTATCTTCTGAATACCGTTCATTATACTGTCCCGACCCTTGACGCTCGGCAGAATATGAGAAATACCCAGCCGTCTCAAATCATCGTTTGACTTAGGTTCCGCGGCATCGGCACGGATACGTTCTTTGGCAAAGCCTTTGGACTTTATCATTTCGGCAATATCGGAATTAAGCATTTTCTTTTCATAATGCTCGTCATAAATAAACATCTGTTTAGTTATCGGATTCAAAGCAAAAGCAGTAAAAGCCGTAGGGTCATTTGTGTATCCGTAGTCAAGTCCAAAGAAATGCTTCCATTGCCACGCGTTATTGCCTTCCCCTTGAGGGGAAGGGGGACCGTTTACGGTGGATGAGGTGTTACCGTCTGCAATAGGCACACCGTCTTTGTCAATAGAAAATTCCGCAACCTCCCAATTCTCATAGACAAGCCCTTCGGCAATACCCCAATTACCCAGTCCCGCAACCGAATATTTCTGCGGATTCTGTTGTCGCATACGTTCAAAAACGGCGCGATCGGTATCATCAAGAAACTCGTTGCAGAAATAATTGGTCGAATAGACCGAAATATCGGGAGAAGGTTTATCAAAAAACCTCTTTTTCAACCAATGCTCGGCACTCCACGGGTTAAAGGTCATGGTGGTCTGTTTAAATAACGTATCGGGAATATTACCTCTCGGCACCGATAAGTCCAGCTTGTCAAAGTCGGCCTCCGACTCGATCTCAAACGCTTCTTCTATCCACACCCAACAGAGATAACCTTTCGGAACAGTAGTCGAAGCTAACTTCAGAACGTCATCAAAGCCGCGGAACAATATCTTCTGTCCGGTCGGCAAATAGGTCATTTCCATTGAGGACACGTTGCATTGCCACAAATGTGCCACCTTTAACCTTTCAATAGCCCATTTAAGCTGTGCAAAGGTCGAATCGCGATGGGTATTCATAACGGCACGGATAACAAGCAGATTACTTTCAGGGTATTGCATCAGCCGACAGATAAAATTCAAGGCGGTAGTGGTCGACTTTTTCGAACCCTTACCGCCTTTAAGCACCCTGTATCTTGATTTGTCTTTCCAGAATTTCCCGTAGCCGCCTCCGATAATATCGGGCAGATACACCTTATTCGGCAATATCCTCATCCCCCGATATAAATACGACCGACTCACCCTTCACCTCAACCTGCCTGTGATCAATAAATCCTCCTGCCGCCTTGGCTCTGAGCTCCGAAGCCCTCAACCGATCACGGGTCTTCTGTGAACTGTCATTCATAACACGGGTCCAGAAACTGTTGATCTCCTGCATCGAAGCAACCTCGGTCTGATCGAATAAAGCCTCGCAATCTTTAATATGCTGCGCCAACGCATTAAGATTTTGCCGACCCATGTGTAAAAACGTGTTCTCATTTTTACCCACATATCCCGCAAGCCGCGCCGCCTCGGTGGCATTCTTGCCCTGCTTGTAGTAGAATAACCACCGTTTCTGCTTTTCGGTTAATTTTCGCGCCATATTCTCACCTCGCTCACACTCCTTTTTAACCTAAAATCTCAGGCAAAATACAACGAGTGCAGGAAGCCTTGGTGCGCTCCCCACACTCGTTGACAATATCATATTATCACATAAATTCCGCGATTTCCTCTCGAAGAATTATCCTGTTTAATTTTCGATAGTTCCGTATAAAGCGAGGGTAAACTTTTTCAGAGCCTCATCCTTTAAACGGTATACCTGCGCTATTTCAACGTGCAGATCATCGCAAAGCCTGTCCATATAATCGTCGGTTCTGAAAATATAGAACCCGTCAAGAACCCTGCGCTGACGCTCGGTCAAAGCGCCCAACGCACGTTCAACACGGTTGACGGCACGCTCCACCGCATTATAATTCTGTATAAGCTCGTCGCGTTCAACGATATTGTTGAGCAGTCGGTCCTCATTTTTAGAAGAACCTCCCTTAACCGGCACTCGGTCGGTAACCGCGCCCTTGGTCGACTTGAACTCGGCATCAAGCTCTTTGATTCGGTCACCGAGATTCAAAAGCGCCGTCTGCCTCGAAATATGTTTTTTAAGCGAATCTATCGCATATTCACTCCACTTCATAATTGAAACCTCACTTTATAATATAATATTTATCTTATTCTGACGCCCATATTTTCTTTGTATTCGGCACCGGGCACCTTGATACCGATACTCAAAAGACCTCTTAACTTAGCTTTGTCAACCTTCGGCGGTTGCTTGACAAAGAAACTTTCGGGGATAAGTTTTTTATCAAGTATCTCAACCGAATGGGTTGAAACAAGCGACACCGAAAACGTGCCGTAGTCGACCAACCGCTCACCCGTACCGCTGACCACGTCGGTCAACTCAGAGCGCAAAAGACATTTGGCATTCGACACGTTGGCCTTGCGGTCGGCCAACCTTTTCATTTCGATATCATACATATCTTCCTCGGCCTTGAGTTGAGTTATCATTTTACAAAGCATTTCACCCTTTTCATCGTCGGAAAGCAAGGCCAGACTTTCACGGTAGGACTTGTCGTCAACTTTCTCGCCGCGAAGCAACTCCAAAATCTTTTCGGCGGCGGGATTCAATTCATACAATTTCATAATGTTTCCTCCTTTAAGTCCCAAAATAAGTACCCATCTCGTCTTACAATAAAGTCACGAAGGCAATCACTCCTTTCACAAAACCGACTTGACAATTTCGGAGTTATGTAATATAATGTACTCAACCCCGTAAATTATGTTACAGATTTCTGTATCACTCGTCTGCAATGACGATTATATTACATATTTCTGTAATTGTCAAGAGCAAATTTCGGTTTTGGTTACATAATTCTGTAATTTGTGACTTTCCCCACAAAAAGAAAGGAATGTTTGTAAAAAATGTATAAACGTATTGAGGAACTCTGTAAAAGACAAGGAACCGATATTACCAAAATGTGCCGCGAGTTAAATATACCGCGCAGCTCCCTTTCCGAACTCAAAAGCGGACGCGCCAAGAGTATTTCGGCAGATAAGGTGGCCAAAATCGCCAACCTTTTCGGTGTATCTGCGCTTTATATTACCGACGGTATAGAAGAAGAAAAGCCCCTCGTCAACAACAACGAAGAGCTTACCGAGTATTTAGAAGAACTTAAAAACCGCGACGAAATGCGAATGCTGTTCAGCGTAACCAAAAATTGTACCAAGGAAGAGGTTGAGCAGGCCGTCCGCATCATCGAAGCATTGCGTAAGCAGAACGACGACACCTGATAACGACCATTATAAAGCAATGCGTCGCGCACATTCAAAGGATGATAGCAAGTGAATTATAACGACTACGGAATATTTATAAGAGAAATGCAACTGCCTATACATATCAAAGGTGTAACCATCCCTAACGGTGACGGCACATTTGACGTTTATATCAACGCCTCCCTTTCCGAAACCCAAAAGCGCACAACCTTAAGACACGAACTTCGGCATATTAAGTTAGACCACTTCTTCAAGCCTGCCGAAACGGTAGCACTTGCCGAAAAATGTGCCAACTCCCCCACATAACCATCCCTCTGTCATATGGTCGACCATCGTTCGCCTGCATTACCTCCCTCTGACGAGGGAGGGGGACCGCCGAACGGCGGTGGAGGGAGAGATAAAACCACACTATAAAAGAAAAAAAGCGGATGGCTCCAGCCATCCGCTTAAAATTTACCCTAATATCACAGCTTCAACTCTGCCGTCTTCATGGTCTGCTCATACTCACGGCATTTGACACCGGCCGACTTGAACATCATCTTAGCAGCCTTGGTCATCTCGGCATCGGCATATTTGTCCGAAAGATAAATAACCTCAGCAATACCCTTCTGAATAATGGCCTTGGCACACTCGTTGCAAGGGAAAAGAGTGGTATACAGACGGAAGCCCTTCATCGAACCGCCGTTAAAATTCAGAATGGCATTAAGCTCAGCATGGCAAACATACATATACTTACTCTGCAACGACTCGCCGTCCCTATCCCAAGGATACTCGTCGTCACTGCAGCCGTAAGGCATACCGTTGTAACCAACCGCCATAATTCTGTTTTCGGCATTTACGATACAGGCACCAACCTGCGTGTTGGGGTCCTTGCTTCGCTGTGAGGACAGCAAGGCAATTCCCATAAAATATTCGTCCCAACCGAGATAATCGCTACGTTTCATTGGTAGTTTTCTCCTCTCAAAGGTAAGATTTGTTTATTTTATATATTCAAGCAATTGAGATGCTTTGCTTATAACAACGTCTGCGCCACAGCCAATTAATTCTTCTTTGCCTCTGAAGCCCCAAAGAACTCCGACCGTCAACAAAACCTTGGCATTAACACCCGTTTCGGCATCAACACCGCTGTCACCGACAAAAATACATTCCGAAGGCAAAACGTCAAATTCCTTCATAACCTTCAAAACCATCGAAGGATCGGGCTTCGGTATAATTCCATCGCACTGACCCGTCACAAAATCGAACATACCGTCGCCAAAATATTCCTTGACGACCGCACGGGTCATAAAATCGATCTTATTAGAAACAACAGCAAGCTTCAAGCCACAGGCCTTCAGTTCGCTCAACATCTCAACAATTCCGTCATAAGGGCGGGTGCACTCACCCGAGTGTGCATTATAATATTCAAAATAAAGCTTTCTCACCTTTTGAAGGGTCTCATCGTTACGTTCACCTTCAGGCAAAGCCCTGGTAATCATCATATCGGTACCGTTTCCGGCAAAAATCTTATACTTCTCGGCATCGTGTTCGGGAAAGCCGTTTTCGTGCAATGCGTAATTGACCGCATTAGCGAGATCTTCGTATGTATTGAGCAGCGTTCCGTCAAGATCAAAAATTACAGCTTTTACCATCAAAATGACACCAACCCAAGAAAATATAACAAACTTAGGATATTATACACCATTTTTCCAAAAAATGCAACTGCTACGCCTAAAATTTATAAAATGTGGTTAAGTTGTGGGGCGTCCAACCGTTATTTTGCCGAAAATAAAAAAATTTTGGAAAACTTGAAAATAATACTTGCAAATTTGTAAACTTTCTGTTATTATATTACTCGCGATTGTATGTAACTAATCAAAGGAGGTGCAGACTCATGGCAAAGTGTGACATCTGCAGCAAAGAAATCACATTCGGTATCAAGGTATCTCACTCACACAGAAGAACCAACAGAACCTGGAAGCCCAACGTCAAGCGCGTTAAGGCTCTCGTTAACGGCACTCCTTGTAGGATTTATGCCTGCACCCGTTGCCTTCGTTCCGGTAAGGTTACCCGTGCTATCTGAGACTGATACACTACAATGTAAGAAAAGTAAGAGAACAAGCCGTAAGGTTGTTCTCTTTTTTCTTTTTTTACAACAATTTCACAACAATTTCAGAAACTCGCTCTATCAGAAATTTTCGCGACGAATCAACTGCTCAGCCGCAGCCTTTAATTCCTGTTCATTGGTGATCTCTGCCCCACTCTGCATAATCGACTCCTGCAAAAACGGCGGCAGACCTTTAAAAAAGCCACTGTTTCTTACATCAAACGAATTGTTAGGTTCATTACTCGGTATCATTCCCTCACCCCCTCAAAATTTATTTTACCCCAAATACCTTGAAAAGATAAAAATAATAAACTATAATTATATTTATCAAAAAACCAACCTTCAAAAGGAGCCAATATAGAATGCTTATCCGCCGAGCAACCGATAACGATTTAAATAAAATCAACGACCTGTTACAGCAGGTCTTGACCGTCCATCATAACGGACGACCCGATTTGTTCAAAAAAGGAACAAAAAAATACACCGACGGTGAACTCTTAGAGATCATCGCCGATGACAGCCGTCCCATATTCGTTGCCGAAAATAACGGCGAAGTTTTAGGCTATGCCTTTTGCGTATTCCAACAACATTTAAACAATAATATTCTGACCGATGTCAAAACCCTCTATATCGACGATTTGTGCGTTGACGAGCAAAAACGCGGACTTCATATCGGCAGTGCACTTTATGAATTTGTTTTAGGATTTGCCAAGCAGTCGGGTTGTTATAATGTGACGCTTAATGTCTGGACCTGCAACCAAAGCGCTTTGAAATTTTATGAAAAATTGGGTCTCATTCCGCAAAAGATCGGAATGGAAAAGATTTTATGATTAACATTTTCATTTTTTAGATGTTTTAAACCGTAGGGGCGAACTGAGTTCGCCCGCGGACCGTCGGGGACGCCGGTCCCTACAAAAAATTGTTTCAAATTTGAGATGGGCTCAAGCCCGTCTCTTTTTTTATAAAAAGACTGAAATAATAAACATTTTCAAAGCCGCATTTTTCGGCCGTTTCGGTGACGGTGTAATAACCTGACCGCAAAAGCTCGGTTGCAAATTTCACCTTGAGGTCGTTGATATATTTCAAGGGTGTAACTTTGAACCGAAGTTTAAAAAGTTTTCGGAAATATGTGTCACTCATCGAACACATTTTGGCAAGAAAATCAACGGTAAGCTCACGCTCGCAAAAATGCTCGTGTATATATTCCACAGCATCATTCAGTTGATCGTCACGGTTCAAAATTTCGGCCGCTTCCCTTTCGATATTCATAAAAATTTTGTGCAAAAGATATTTACACTCGTGCTGATAACCGGGCCTTTTTAAGGTCCACGCAGAATATAGGCGTGACAGCTCTCTGGTGTATTTTTCGGGGTTGGATGTTGTCAGTTTTTTAAAATGTTTTGGCAATTTGGCATCGGTATCAAAGTGCACAACAAAAAGGTGCTCATCACCAGCTTCAATGTAATAAGGATAATTCTTCGGAACAAAAATAAAGTCACCGCCCACAACATTGGTTGTGTCCTTTTCGTGGGTAAAAACGGCATTTCCCGTCACACGGTAAGACAAAGCGTGAAAAGGCCGAAATCCCGAATAGCCTTTGCTGTCAGAACGGTCGATATCCAATACCGTCAATATTCTGAAATTTATATCTGCGCTTTCAAAAAACATAAAGCTTCCTCCAACCGTTTGCTTTTAAAACATTATACACACATAAGTTCGGCATTGCAATCGTTTTGTTCGGAAATTTATAAATTTCATTACGAAAATTTGATGTTAAAAACGCTCGTTCGGTGTTATCTTTAAACTATACCAACACCGTAAGGAGTAATTTTTATGACACAATTAGACCAGATTATTAAAGAAGCCGCCAAAAAGGAAGGCATTGATGTCATCGGTTTTGCGCCGAAGGAGCGATTCGAGGCTCTTCCGCCCGAGGTAAACCCCTTCTCTATCTTCCCCGAGGGCAAGACCGTCATTATGCTTGGCAAGAGAATCTGCAGAGGTTCGCTCAGAGGCATTGAGGAAGGTACCAACTTCGGTGATTATAGTACCTTTGGTCTTAGATGGCTGGAGGACGAATTTTTGGCACTTGCTTGCTATGGATTGACCAACGCTCTTGAGGATAACGGATGGGAGGCTGTGCCCATTTTCCCCAACCCCAGTGAGCTCGCTCCTATGGGTATTTCGGTTGGAAACGGCCGTCCTCAGCCCAACGTTTTCCCCGATTTTGAGTATGCTTCGGTTGCTTGCGGTGTTTGTGAGCTTTCCTACAACCGTCTGCCCTTCTCGCCCGAGTTTGGCTCCCGTCAGCGTTTCCATATGATTATCACCGATGCTGAGCTGACACCCTCGCCCATATCGGAGCAGAGCGTTTGTGCAAAATGCAAAAAATGTGCCGACAGCTGCCCTTACGGTGCCATCAGCAAGACCGAAACAGAGGAAATCGAGATTTGCGGATTGACAATGGTCGTTGCCAAGATTGACTATGAAAAGTGTAAGACTTGCAAGAACGGAGCCGTAAAAAACAGATTTTCAAGCAGTGCAAAGCCTGACCGTATTGCGGCACTTTGCAACCGCACCTGTATGACCTGTCTTGAACAAAACAAGCGCGTCGGCAACCTTTTTGAAAACGAGTTCAGAACCTCACCCGTCTGGAGCTTCGGTGGCAAACCGACCGCCAACGCCGAAGCCCAAGTTGAAACCGTTATCGGCGGTGAATTTGCAAATTGCGGAAGCAGAGGTAACGACAAATGAAATTAACCTCTCAAATGATAAAGGACAAAGCCAAAGAGCTTGGTGTTGATTGTATTGCCATCGGCAACATTGAACGCTTTAAGGATGCTCCCGAGCTTATGTCCCCCATTACATATTTTCCGAAAGCGAAATCGGTCATTGCCATTGCAATGAGAATCCCCCGAGGTACCTACCGAGGAATTGAGGAAGGCACACATTGGCATAACTACACATTTTATTCCTACAACAAGCTGAACACCCTTTTCAGGCCCAAGCGCACCTACGAGCTTTGCTGTTTTATTGAGGACCACGGGTGGGAAGCGGTTGCTCACTACCCTGCCGTTCCCGAAGGAAACGGTGTCAAGCGTGAGCCTGTAGCTTCCGGCAAGGTGCCTGCCGATGTTGTTTGCAGTATTCGTATCATTGCCGCAGGTTGCGGACTTGGTGAGATTGGCTATTCTAAAGTATTCTTAACGAAGGAGTTTGGCCCGCGTGTCCGTTTGGGACTTATATTCACCGATTGCGAGCTTGAGCCCGACCCGATTCTTGACACAGGTGACATTTGTATGCATTGCGGTGCTTGTGTAAGGGAATGTCCCGGTAGTGCTATTCCGCCCGTAAAGGACGAAAACAAGCGTCTTGAGATTGATTTTGGTGAGAAAAAGGTGTGGTACGGTGATGTTCACATGGGCAGATGCACCCTTTCGCATCACGGCTTTAACAACGAATGCTCACCCTTCCTAAAAAAGGAATTTCCCAATATGGCTTTTGACGTTCGCAACAGTGAAATGACCGAGGAAGAAGCCTATATTCTCTGTTATTCCATGGCAAGAGCCAAATGGAACCGAAAACCCAATACCGATGCGGTTGAAGAATATTACAACTATGTTTTGAAGCACACGGGTTATTTTGCAATATGCGGTGCAAGAGGCTGTATCAGAGCTTGTATGGATATGCTTGAAAAGGCCGACCGAATCGGTAACAAGTTCCACAACAAATTCTATAAAAAACCGTCGTGGTTGCTTTCCAACAAACCTGATTCATTGCCTATGGGTGTCAACCCGTATCGAGAAGAATATCTCGACGAAAAATACCCCGGAATCCGCAAAAATGAGTACAAGAGAAAACTGTAAAAAACCTTCCTCGCAGACGTTGTACCCTTGAGGACAGTTCGCTCGATTTTTTATACCACAGGCTGCTATCAAAGAATCTAAATAATAAGGTTTTTGTAGGGGACGGCGCCTTCGACGTCCCAAAATAAAGCAAAACTATCCGCCCGAGAAATCGGGCGGATTTTCTTTGCAAAATCCTTTCTTTTTTAAGCACGATGTGATACAATAAAACACAGCAAAACAATAAACAATGATTTGGCGGGACGACTTTTATGAACGAAGAATGCTTAATATGCAAAGCACCATTAGAATATCTTGATACCGATGAAGTGATGGAATGTGAACTTTGCCATAAAAGGCAAAGCAGTAAAACAAGATGTATAAACGGACATTTCGTTTGTGATGAATGTCATACAAGCGGAATGGATCAAATCATTTCGATATGCTTTAACAGCAAGTCTAAAAATCCTATCGAGATTATGGAAAAAATGATGGGTTTGCCATCCTGCCATATGCACGGTCCCGAACATCACACTATGGTTGGTTCTGCACTTTTAACTGCATATAAAAATGCGGGTGGCGATATAGACTTAAAAACCGCCCTTTATGAAATGCAAAAAAGAGGAAAGCAAGTTCCCGGAGGTGCTTGTGGATTTTGGGGTGCCTGCGGAGCAGGTGTTAGCACAGGTATGTATATTTCTGTTGCATTAAAATCAACACCTCTTGCAAAAGAGGCTTGGGGACTTTCCAATCAAGTGACAGCAAGAGCCTTGGAAGCAATTGGAAAAAACGGTGGCCCTCGTTGTTGCAAAAGAGATTCTTATCTTGCCATTATCGAAGCGGTCAAATTCACAAACGACAAATTAGGGGTTAGGATGCAGCTTAATCCCGTAACCTGTTCTCGTTCTCATATGAACAATCAGTGCATAGGGAAAGAATGTCCTTTTTATAAAAAAGCAAAGAAAAAGGTAGCTTTTATTTGTGTACATAATTCGTGTCGCAGTCAGATTGCAGAAGCTCTGGGCAAACACTTGGCGACAGATGTATTTGAATCATATTCTGCCGGAACAGAGACAAAACCCAAAATCAATCAAGATGCAGTCAGAATCATGAAAGAGCTTTATGGGATTGATATGGAACAAACACAGTATTCAAAACTGATTACAGATATTCCAAATCCCGATATAGCAATTTCAATGGGTTGTAATGTTGGTTGTCCTTTTATCGGCAGAGCATTTGATGATAATTGGGAGCTGACAGACCCCACAGGAAAAACGGATGAGGAATTTAAGATAATCATCAAAAAGATAGAAGAAAAGATTTTAAAACTAAAAGACGAATACAAATAATCTCCCTCTTTTGCGTACTGCACCACAGGTTGCAATCAATACTTAGATAAGTAAAAGGGGGTTAGGTTCTCCTAACAAGTGGAAAATGATATACATTTTCCCTGCTTGTTACGGTATGAGACAAAATTAAAAGCTGTGTGGAAATTCCACACAGCTTTTTTATCTCAAAAATCCATTGACTATCTGTTCCTCAGCCTCGGCTTCGGTGAGGCCCAGGGTCATCAGTTTAATAAGCTGCTCACCCGCAATCTTACCGATGGCGGCCTCGTGAATCAAACTTGCCTCAACGTGGTTGGCGTTGACCTTAGGCACGGCTGAAACAGTCGCATCATCCATAACAATAGCATCGCATTCGGTGTGACCGTTGCAACGGTTGTTTCCGTTGATGTTGGAAATAAACAACTGATGTGACTTGTCCTTGGCAACCGAACGTGATACAACGTGCGCCGCACAGTCTATTCCGTCCATATCGACCGAGAAATCGGTTGTGGCCGACTGACTGCCGTGGGTCATTATCTTCTCACCTATGATAAGCGTTGCTTTGTCCTTCAATACGGCGGTAGTGGTACGGTAGGTCGAATCAACACCCTTTATCTGTACCGTCTCCATCTCAACGTAACCGCCCTCGTCAACATTAACAACGGTGGTCGGATTCATCAAACGTTGACCGTTGCCGTCTCCGTCGCCATAGTGCTTTTCAACGTATTTGAGTTTTGCATTCTTACCGACGTAGAAGGTATGAATACCGCTATGCTCCGAGGCCTCGTCGCCGTCATTATGAATTCCGCAACCCGCAACAATGGTAACGTCGGCATCGTCACCGATGTAAAAATCGTTGTAGACCGTTTCCTTTAACCCTGACTCCGACAACAAAACAGGAATGTGAACACTTTCCTTTTTGGTGCCGGGCTTGATAATAATATCAATACCCGGTTTATCGGTCTTGGTAACTATATCAATATTTGCAGTAGTGTTGCGTCCTGCGCTTTCGCCGTTGGCACGAATATTGTACGCACCGCTCGGTACCTCGTGCAGATCGGCAACCTGCTCTAATAACTGTTTCTGAATACTGTCAAGTGCCATTTCAAACTCCTAAATCACATTATAACTTTTCCGTAAGAACCGAACAAGCGGCGGCCGAGGTGTCAAGAAGCGACGGCAAAATGTCTTCCTTTTTTCCGTCCTCTCTGATTTTACCGTCAGCAATAACAATAATACGGTCGGCAATATTAAGAATTCTCTCCTGATGAGAGATTATCAGAATCGAACCGTTGATCTTTTCGTGCATTTTTTCAAAAACCGCAATAAGATTTGAAAAGCTCCACAGGTCGATACCTGCCTCCGGTTCGTCGAACACAGTAAGCTCGGTTCCTCTTGCCATAGCCATGGCAATTTCGATTCTTTTAAGCTCACCGCCCGAAAGACTTGCGTTGACCTCGCGGCCGACGTAATCTCTTGCACAAAGGCCGACCTCCGAAAGGTATTTGCAGACCTCGGCAACCGACAATTCCTTACCGCTTGCCATAGTGACAAGGTCACGGACTGTGATGCCCTTAAAACGGACGGGTTGCTGGAAAGCATAGGTCACGCCCAACTTTGCACGGTCGGTTATGGACATATTGGTAATATCCTGACCGTTGAAAAGTATCTGTCCCGAAGTCGGAATATAGATACCTGCGATAAGCTTGGCAAGGGTCGACTTACCGCCGCCGTTAGGCCCCGTAAAGGCCACAAAGCCCTCGTCTATGGTAAGACTTACGTCTTTAATTATATCCTTCACGCCTTCATCGTTTTCGGCGCTGAAACAAACATTTTTAAGCTCTAGCATTTTAACCTCCATACCAAGTCAGGACACAGTCCTACTTTTGTATTATTATATTATACATCATTTTGTAAAATAAGCAAGACCAAACCTGCACTTTGATAAAAAATTATCAACCGAATTTTAAGTTTTGTCGCTTTTAAATAATCGTTGCAATATCGTCATTGCGGTTGTATAATAATTATATATTTATTTAACCAAAAGGTGAACCCAATTATGAGAATAAAACGATTAAAGCACCTCGACAGCCGTAAGGCCGCCTGCGAGGGTTATTTGATTTCGGCCAAAAGTGACGACCTCAACTTCGCCACGGCCGGGGAAAACAAGGAATATATTGATTTAAAGGAATGGTTCGGCACCGAGCGACCCTTGTGGCTTGAAATCGGTTGCGGCAAAGGACAGTTTGCCTGCGAGCTTGCCAAGCGCCACCCTGAGATCAATATTATTGCCGTTGAGAAAAACACCAACGTTATCGTTCAGGCCTGTGAAAAGGCTATGGAACAAGGTATTAACAACGTCCGCTTTTTAAAATGCGGTGCCGAATATATCACAAGATATTTAAAGCCCCACTCGGTCGGCCGTCTCTTTTTGAACTTCTCGTGTCCATTCCCTAAAAAGAGTCACACGAGTCACCGCCTCACAAGTCCGACCTTTCTCCCCCTTTACCGTGAATTGTTGACCGAAGGCGCCGAGATTCACCAAAAGACCGACAACCGTCAGTTGTTTGAGTTTTCTTTGGAACAACTGTCTGAACACGGCTTCACACTCAAAAACATTTCTTTAGATCTTCATAACAGTGATTTTGAGGGTAACATCGTTACCGAATACGAACAACGGTTTGTATCTCAGGGTTTACCCATCTACCGCCTCGAGGCATACATAAAGTAATTTTTTAAGGTGAGAAAATGTCATATAACAGTGACCATGAAAAATACGGGGATTTTTTTGACAGATACTCCCCCAACAAGCGTCGCGAACCCGACCGCGACCGCCACCACAACCGCAAAAAGCGTAAAAAACGCCGTTTAAGACCCTGGGTAAAGGCATTACTTTGTATCATCGCTTTGGTGCTGGTAATAATTTTAATATCGACCTCGGTCTCACGTTGCTCCGACCAACCGACCGATAAAGGCACGTCCAGCGTGACCGCCTCGTCGACTTTAAGCAGTCCTGCGGTCAATGCACCCGTGCAACAAAAGGCTCAATTCCCCAAAACCGCCACTTATACCAAAACCTTGGGTGGTGAGATCGAAAGCCCTTATGCCATTTTGGTCGACACCTCTGACAATACGATACTTGCCAGAAGACGGGCCGACGATATCATCTACCCTGCCTCAATGACCAAGGCGGTAACGCTTCTGGTTGCCGCCGAGCATATCAAGGATATTACCGCAACCTTCAAAATGACCTCCGAGATAATCGACCCGCTTTATAAAAGAGACCTGACGTTGGCAGGGTTTGGCCCCGGTGAAGAGGTCCGACTGATTGATATGCTGTATGGAATGACCTTGAATTCGGGCGCCGAAGCTGCGGTCGGAATTGCCACCCACGTTGCAGGCAGTGAAGAAGCCTTTGTCAAGCTGATGAATGACAAGGCCAAAGAACTCGGACTTAAAAACACTCATTTCACCAACACAAGCGGTCTGCACGACAAAAACCACTATACGACCTGCACCGAAATGGCCATATTGATGAACGAGGTTATAAAAAACGACTTCTGCCGTGAGATAATTTCAACCGAGTATTACACTGTTCCTGCCAACTCTTATCACGAAGAACTGAAATTCCATAGCGGAATGTTCCAAAAGATGTACGGCACCGAGCCCGAGGTTGCCACCGTCAAGGGCGGTAAAACAGGCTTTACGGCACAGTCGCTGTTTTGCCTTGTAAGCTATGCCGAGACCAAAGACGGTCGAAAAATAATATGTGTTACCGCCAAGGGCGACGGCAAATACTCCCCCATCTATGACTGCATAAAGCTTTATAAAGAATACACCCACCCGAAAAAGTAAAATAAACCAAAAATTAAAAGCGTAAGAACTGTTTTTGTTCTTACGCTTTTAATTATTTACCCTTAGAATTGGTTTTGGCCATAAACTTTTCGGAGAAGACCACAAAACGCTCGTGATTGCCTTTACCGATAAGTCCTGCTTCGTCAAAGGCCTCAACAGCAAAACAAATTCTGCGTCCGTCAACCTCGGTAACGGTACTCCTGACCGTAACGGTCATACCGAGCGGAGTGGCCGCCACATGTTCAATATCGACCTTGGTACCGACCGTTGTGGTTCCCTCGTCAATATAACCCTCTAAAGCCACGCACGAAGCCTTTTCCATCAAAGCGATCATCGCAGGTGTCGCGAAAACCTCAAGACTTCCCGAGCCAACCTCTTTCGCGGTGTTGCCATCGCAAACCTTCTCTTTAACTTCGCCAATAAGTCCAACCTTAATCTCCATAAAAATCTCCTTATTTCAACAAAAATTCCGCAATCGACCGGGCCGCAAGCTTACCTGCTCCCATAGCCGAAATAACTGTGGCCGCACCCGTAACCGCATCGCCGCCTGCATAAACGCCGTCGCGACTCGTTTTACCGCTTACCTCTTCAACGATAATACCGCCGTGTCGGTTGACCTCAAGACCTTCGGTTGTGGTCTTTATCAACGGGTTGGGCGACGTGCCGATCGACATAATTACGGTGTCGACCTCCAATAAAAACTCACTGTCGGGAACCTCAATGGGACGGCGGCGACCTTTTTCGTCGGGCTCACCAAGTTCCATTCTGATACACTTCATTCCCGTAACAAATCCGTTTTTGGGGTCTCTCGGATCATCCGGATTATTGAATCCGATTATCTCAACGGGGTTGTTGAGCAATTTAAACTCAACACCCTCTTCGATGGCGTGTTCAACCTCCTCGCGGCGAGCAGGCAACTCGTCCATCGAGCGACGGTAAACTATATAAACCTTTTCGGCACCGAGTCTTAAAGCCGTTCTTGCTGCGTCCATAGCAACGTTTCCGCCGCCAACGACCACGACCCTTCCGCCTTTCATAATAGGCGTTACAGGCTCATTTTCGTAAGATTTCATCAAATTGGAACGCGTCAGATACTCATTGGCCGAATAAACACCCTTAAGGCTCTCACCCGGGATGCCCATAAACCTCGGCAAACCTGCGCCCGAGCCGATAAATACAGCCTCAAAGCCCATATCGAACAGCTCATCCACCGTCAATGTTTTACCGATAATGATATTGGTTTCAAGCTTTACGCCCATTGCCTTCAGGTTTTCAATTTCTTGGCCTACGATTTTTTTCGGCAGTCTGAATTCGGGTATACCGTAAACCAATACACCGCCTGCCAGATGCAGTGCCTCAAATACCGTAACTTCAAAGCCCTTTTTGGCAAGGTCACCCGCGCAGGTTAACCCCGACGGGCCCGAACCCACAACGGCCACCTTTTTGCCGTTAGGTGCGGCGCATTCGGGCGTTTTTTCGGAATGCGCATTGTGCCAATCGGCAACAAAACGCTCAAGTCGTCCGATACCGACGGGTTCACCCTTGATCCCCCTTACGCACTTGGCCTCACACTGTGTTTCCTGCGGACAAACACGACCGCAAACGGCAGGAAGCGACGAAGTCTCGCTTATAACGTTATAAGCGCCCTCAAAATCACCCTCCTTGACCTTTTTAATGAATTCGGGTATCCGAATATTAACAGGACATCCCGCAACGCAGGCGGGATTTTTACACTCAAGACAACGCAAAGCCTCATCAATGGCTACCGCCTCGTCATACCCTAGAGCAACCTCTTTAAAGTTACGTGCACGAACCTTTGGGTCCTGCGACGGCATAGGATTTTTCTTTAAACTCATATTAGGCTTCATTTATTCACACCCTTCTTTTTAAAGAGGTTACACGTTTCCTCATAGGCGTGGCGTTCAAAATCGCGATACATCGCACTTCTCGACATAGCCTCGTCAAAATCGACCTCATATCCGTTGAAATCGGGGCCGTCAACGCAGGCAAATTTTATAACCTTTTCACCGTCACGATTAAGTGACAGACGGCAACCGCCGCACATTCCCGTTCCGTCTATCATAATAGGGTTCATCGAAACGGTACACGGAATACCGTAAGGGCGCACCGCCTCAACGGCAAACTTCATCATAATCAGGGGACCTATAACAATAACCTCGTCAAAGCGTTCACCCTCTGACAATATACGGCTTACGGGTACACAAACGTTGCCTCTTTCCCCGTAACTGCCGTCGTCGGTCATAACGAAAAGCTTATCGGAAACCGCCTTAAACTCGTCCTCTAAAATCAATAGTTCCTTACTTCTGAAACCAATGACCGAGGTGACCTCGCAACCGTTGGCGGACAGTTTTTCGGCAATAGGCAAAGCAATGGCACAACCCACACCGCCGCCGATGATAAGTACCTTACGAAGTCCCTCCACGCGGGTCGCAACACCCAAAGGACCTGCAAAATCCTGAATGAAGTCTCCCTCACTCAAAGCGTTCAACTTCAAAGTTGTGGCGCCCACGATCTGAAAAATTATCTTAACCGTTCCCTTTTCGCGGTCAAAGCCTGCAACGGTCAACGGAATACGTTCACCGCTTTCGTCGACCCTTAAAATTATAAACTGGCCCGGTTCGGCCTTTTTAGCCACAAACGGCGCTTCGATCTCCATCATACAAACGGTGGGATTAAGCAATTTTTTACTGACGATTCTATACATTCTTTTCACCCAAAATTAAAATCAGAACAAAATCATTTTAACACAACACGCGTCAAAGTCAAGCACCCAAATACATCAAGCCGACCGTCTCGCCCTTATTTTCCCGACGATTCCTGCCACTGACAATGCCAAGACGTTAAAACAGACGACCGTAGCGCCCACGGGCAACATAACGGTGCTCGAAACGTAACTGTCGGGACGGCTGACCACAAAGGTTACCGAAAACATAAATCCCAAAAGAAAACATATCACCGAAATGACGGCCGACCCCAGCACAACCGAGCGGAAGGTCTTGAACAGTCTCATCGAGGTAATGGCAGGAATGACTATCAGAGCCGAGATCATAATCGAGCCCATCAACTTCATTCCGACCACAACGGTCACCGCCGTCAATGCCGACAAAAGCAGATTTGAAGCCTTGACGTTTAACCCTGAAGCCTTGACAAAGCCTTCGTCAAACGTCACGGCAAAAATGCGGTTGAAGAACAAAACGTAAAGCAACAGAACAACACCGCACAGTATGATACAAAGCCACATATCCTCGGCATTCATAGTCAAAATCGATGCGCCGAAAAGTCCCGAGCAGACCTCGGCCGCACCTGCTTCGGCAAGTGCAAATATAATATAGCCTACCGCAACCGTGCCGACCGAAACAAGTGCCGTTGCGGCATCGCCTTTGAGTTTACCGCTGTCGCTCAGCCACATCAGAAAGAACGCGGCCGCCATTACAACGGGAATAGTAATATAAATATTCTGTGCCGTCGGAATGCCAAGTAAAGCCGCCAATGCCAATGCCAAAAAACCGACGTGCGACAGTCCGTCGCCTATCATTGAGTAGCGCTTCAAAACAAGGTTTACACCCAGCAACGATGCACAAATTCCCGTCAGTACACCGACGACCAATGCGTAAATGAGCACCGACACAGGAAAAAACTCACCCGAGAAAACACTGAAATCAAAATAAATACTCATTTCGCACCGTCCTTCAAAAAGCCGTCGCCGAAGCCCGACAAAAGATACTCGTCAACCGTGCCGAAAAAACAACCGTTGTGTGACAGATGCAGTATTCGGTCGGCAAACCTTACCGCCGACGGTATATCGTGCGATATCATAACCACCGTATTGCCTTTTACGTTCAACTGCTTTATAACGTCATACATCTGCTTGGTGGCGGTCGGGTCAAGTCCGTTGACCGGCTCATCAAGTAAAAGCAGACCGCTTGAAGCACACAAAGCACGTGCCAATAACACCCTTTGCTGCTGACCGCCCGACAACTCGGCAAACGAACTGTCTTTCAGGGCAAGAACGCCAAGCGTTTTCATACAGTCCAACGCCTTTTCGCGCATTTTGGTATTATAAAACGGTAACCTGCGTTTGCCCAAAAAAGCCGACATCACGACCTCTTCAACCGAGGCAGGAAAATCCTTTTTCGCCGTACTTTGTTGCGGCAGGTAACCCACCGACCGTCCGTCGGTGCCGTCACCGAATAATACGCTTCCCTTTTTTAAAGGAATAAGTCCCAATATACACTTCATCAAGGTAGTTTTGCCACTGCCGTTTTCACCGACAACGCAAAGGTATTCCCCTTTTTTGACCTCAAACGACACGTCATTCAAGACACATTTGCCGTCGAAAACCACCGTCAGATTTTCTATTTTTAATTGGCTCATCTGAAAGCCTCCGTTATTTTTTCAATATTGTCACTCATAGTTGAAAGATAGGTCGCCCCACCGTCCAACTCATATTTTGTAAAGGTATGGCAGGAATGCAAAAGCACCGCCTTACCACCCACCGCCTCAGCGATACTTGTCGCAAACAACGGGTCTGAATTTTCCATATAAAAAATACTTTTTGCCTTAGACTCGACGGCGCTTTTGGTCAACGACGTCATCTGCGCCACCGACGGGTCAACACCCGACGAACACCCTTGAAAAGCCGCATCAAAAACTATCGAATAATCGGCACATAAATACCTGAACGGAAAACGGTCACCGAATATCATCTTACACTCTTTACCGTCCACCGCCGCTGTAAGTTTTTGGTCAAGGATATCCAATTCCTTCAAATAAGCATCGCGGTTTGTTTTGAAAACTTCAGCGTTTTCAGGGTCTAACTCGCACAAAACTTCGCAAAGCTTCGCAACAATGGTCTTGGCTCTTTTGGGCGAGGTCCACACGTGCTCGTCATAGGCGCCGTAATCGTGATGGGTATGCCCGTCGCGTGAGTGATCGTGTCCGTGACCCTCGGTCATACTCTGCGACTCGACCTCCTGCAACGTCTCAACCGTATCGGTCAATTTAAGCCACGTAGTGCCTTTATCATTGACCGTGTCGCGCAGTTCTCCGACCCAATCGGCATCCGACTCGCCGCCGACGTATATAAAAAGGTTGCTCGTCGCCACCGTTTTCAGATCGGCCACCGTAAGATTTTCGAGCAGGAAATCGTGACTTTCGGTGCCTAAGGGCACCAACATCTTAACGTCGACCAAGTCCCCTGCAAGGCTTCTTATAAAGTCGTACTGCGGAAACACCGTGCAGACGACCGACAGCTTCGAGTCAGCCTCAACCTTCGCACTGCATCCCGAAAACAATAAAACGGTCAAAAGGAGCGCTAAGACCAAACATAAAATTCTCTTCATAAACCTTAATTCTCCGATGAGCAGGCTACACACTCGCCAAATATAACCGACTGTTTTGAGCCGATAATAAAAGAATGCTCCTTCTCGATATGATTGCACACCTCTCTGAAGTGCACACACTCCATGTGTATCAACCGACCGCATTTGACACATTTCAGATGATAATGCGTCTCACACTCATGGCTTTTGTCGGCATACTGATATACAAACTTTTGCGAATCGGGTGTTTCAAAACGGCGAATGACCCCCGACTCCAACAAATTGTTGATCAATCGGTAGACAGTGCTTTTTCCTGCGCCGCTTTGAGATACTGCATCAACAACATCAAGCACCGAAAAATGCCGTTCACTGTTTTCGCGGAAAAAGTCGATAACCGCTTTTTTAGGACCCGTTTTATACTCTCTTTTCATAAAGACGCTCCAATTATAAAATTGAGAACAATTCTCACTTTTGACAGTATACCACTTTTCACGCAAAAGTCAATATAAATTGAGAACGTTTCTCAAATTAAAACTAAGAAAAATAAAAAACCTTCGGAGTCAGAACTCCAAAGGTTTTTTAAACAAACTTACAGAAGTTTTCCCCAACAACCCTTGTCCTCATAATACCAAGCGTCATTTTCGGGATCAAATGCACCGACAAGTTCAAGCATGGTGCACATTGCAACGTAGGTATCCCAACCTAACGGTGCGGAACGTCTTTCAACGTCAGAGATTTTCTGGCGGCTTTTTCCCACCATGTTGCCGAGATCGTCCTGCGAGAGACGAACCTTCTTTCTGATCATTGGTAACCTCTCAACCAGATTTTCGATCAATTGCTGACGCTCAGCACTGATTACAAACTCGGGCATATAATCACCACTCTTCATTTATTTACAATTTGATTATATCCCCAAAAAAACTCAAAATCAATTGTTTTTCACCGACGAACTAAATTTTTGTAGAAACAACCAAAGTCCCATTCCCGTTTTTAACTATTTAGCACAGTAAAATTTACTGGTCTGTCACCTTATATTTAATGTCGGTTTTTTAGGAAATCGCATCCTTGTTGACGACTGTAACAAATTGCCAAAAAGGTTGATTTTATGCGGTTTTTATTAAATCGCTTATGGTTTTAATATCATTTGGAGTTTTTTTAAATATAAGTTGACAAACCTCAAAAAAAGCGGCGATTTTCATCGCCGCTTTTTTTATTTTCTTGGTATCGGAATATCAATTTCAGACTTTTTGAGATTGGGTTCGGGTTTGCGGTTGTTTTCCACCCGTGGACTGCCCGTACCTTCTGCACACTCTCGGGTTATAACAATCTTGCTGATGGTCTTATCCGAAGGTGACTCAAACATAATATCACGAAGGATACCTTCGATTATCGAGCGCAAGCCTCTGGCACCCGTTTTGCGTTCAACGGTGGTCTTGGCAATACTGCGCAACGCCTCTTCTTCGAACTCCAATTCGATATTATCCATTCTGAACAGTTCGGTATACTGCTTGATTATAGAGTTCTTAGGCTCGACCATAATTCTGTAAAGCGTTGCTTCATCCATTGCATCCAAAGATGCAATAACGGGCAGACGTCCGACAAGCTCAGGGATAAGACCGAACTTCACAAGATCGTGATGAATAACCTTTCTTGCGGTAATTTCGTCCTCAACCTGCTGTTTGGATTTTACGTCGGCACCGAAACCGAGACCGCTGTCACCAAGACGCTTGGCAACAATTTTCTCAATTCCGTCAAACGCACCTGCACATATAAACAGAATGTTGGTGGTGTTGAGCTGAATAAACTCCTGTTGAGGATGTTTTCTTCCGCCCTGCGGAGGCACGTTGGAAACGGTACCCTCCAAAATTTTAAGCAAAGCCTGCTGAACGCCCTCACCGCTGACGTCACGCGTAATGGAAGCGTTTTCCGACTTACGCGCAATCTTGTCAATTTCGTCAACATAGATAATACCGCGCTCGGCCTTCTCAATATCAAAATCGGCAGCCTGAATCAGACGAAGCAAAATATTTTCAACGTCTTCACCGACATAACCTGCTTCGGTCAAAGTCGTTGCATCGGCAATGGCTATCGGCACGTCAAGAAAACGGGCCAAGGTCTGTGCCAACAAGGTTTTACCGACACCGGTAGGGCCCAACATCAGAACGTTACTCTTGACCAACTCAACATCCGAATTTTCTGAAAAGAAGATACGTTTATAGTGGTTATATACTGCAACGCTCAGTGTTTTCTTGGCATCGTCCTGACCGATAACGTACTCATCAAGATGGGCTTTCAGTTCGGCAGGGGTCGGCAATTTAAAATCGTTAGGCACCTTCGCTTTAGAAGACGCCTTCTTACTGCGCCTTGCGTCAGCGACCTCAGAATCATTCAGCAAGGTATAGCAGACCTCAATACAGTCATCACAGATAAACACACCGTTTCCTGCGATGAGATGGTCTACCTCACTTTCGGTTCGTCCGCAGAATGAACAAACCGGACAATTTTTATTATTAGACATTATTCACTCCGAAATTATCTTTTTTCGATAACCTTATCGATAAGTCCGTACTCCAAAGCCTCCTGAGCCGACAGGAAGTTGTCGCGCTCGGTATCGAGACAGACCTTTTCATAAGACTGCCCCGAATTTGCGGCAAGAATCTTATTGAGCTTTTCACGGGTTCTCTCAATGTGGTTAGCGTGGATAATAATATCGGTAGCCTGACCCTGAGCACCGCCCAAAGGCTGATGAATCATAATCTCACTGTTAGGCAAAGCAATACGCTTACCCTTTGCGCCCGACGAGAGCAAAAATGCGCCCATAGAAGCAGCCATACCCATACAAATGGTGCTGACGTCACACTTGATATAATTCATAGTGTCGTAAATAGCAAGACCTGCCGAAACGCTTCCGCCGGGACTGTTGATATAGAAATAAATATCCTTATCGGGGTCCTTACTCTCAAGATAAAGCATCTGTGCAATAACAAGACTTGCGGTTGCATCATTGACCTGATCGCAAAGCATAACGATACGGTCGTTCAAAAGTCTTGAAAAAATATCAAATGAACGCTCGCCTGCACCGGTCTGTTCAATAACCATTGGCACTAAACTCATAAAGCATATCTCCTTTGAAAATGAATTTTAAATCAAAACATAAAGCGACAGAACTCTGTGAATTCTGCCGCTTTTAGCTAACACTTGGCGGTCATACCACAGAAAATAGTATGCAACCGTTTTACGTATTATAAACAACTAATCGGAAATCCCGATTATTCACCCTTATCCTCTGCCTTCTTGGTAGTGGTTTTCTTGGCAGTAGAGGTCGACTTCTTGGCGGGAGCCTTCTCACCGTCAGCCTTCTTGGTAGTGGTCGACTTCTTAGCAGGAGCCTTTTCGCCGTCAGCCTTCTTGGTAGTGGTCGACTTCTTAGCGGGAGCCTTTTCACCGTCGGCCTTCTTGGTAGCGGTCGACTTCTTAGCAGTCGAAGTCTTCTTTGCAGCAGGCTTCTTCTCCTCTTCGGTCTTCTCAGACTTCTTGTCTACGTCAGCAACAACCGCGGCTGCCTTGACAACGTCCATAGCCTTCTGAACTGCAAGATCCTTCTTAAGCTCATCAGCAGGAACCGAAGCCTTGATCTGATCGATCTCCATATTGTAATCCTTAGCCATCTTTTCAAACTCGGCGTTAAGGTCCTCTTCGGAAATCTCGATCTTCTCAAGCTCGGCAATCTTTTCAAGAGCAAGACGAATCTTGACCTGAGCCTCTGCCTGGGGCTTGAAGGTGTCCTTAAACTGGTCGATAGAACCGCCCATATACTTGAGGTAGGTCGAAAGATCCATACCCTGAGCCTGGAGTCTGTAAGCGAACTCTTCAACACTCTGTCTTGCACGGTTCTCGATCATAGCCTCGGGAATTTCAGCCTTTACAAGCTCAATGATCTGCTCAACAAGCTGATTCTCAACATCGGCATCAGCCTGCTTGTCCTTACGCTCGATAGCCTTGGCCTTCAGATCTGCCTTATACTCTGCGAGGGTATCAAACTCACTGACATCCTTAGCGAACTCGTCGTCGATTTGGGGCATTTCCTTGGTCTTAATCTCGTGAAGCTTTACTTTAAATACTGCGGCCTTGCCTTTAAGTTCCTCTGCGTGGTACTCTTCGGGGAAGGTGACGTTTACGTCGAACTCGTCACCGGTGTTGTGACCTGCGACCTGTTCCTCAAAGCCGGGGATAAACGAACCCGAACCGAGAGCCAACGAGTAAGATTCACCCTTACCGCCGTCAAAAGGTACGCCGTCAACCGAGCCTTCATAGTCGATAACTGCGGTGTCGCCCATAGCGGCAGCGCGGTCCTCAACGGTGATCATTCTGGAGTTACGGTCGGCAACTGCATTAACCTCAGCATCGATCTCTTCATCGGTAACAACGGTCTTGACTCTCTCAGCCTTGAGACCCTTGTAGCCGTCGATTGCAACTTCAGGCTTAACGGTGATAACGACCTTGAACTCTACACCCTCTGCCTTGGAGATGGAAACGAGATCAAAATCAATCTTGTCGTCAACAAACTCCAACTTAGACTCGTCGATAGCCGACTGAACTGCCTCGGGATAGAGAATGTTAAGAGCGTCTTCAAAGAAGACCGACTCACCGTAGTATTTCTCAATAAGACCCATAGGGGCTTTACCCTTTCTGAATCCGGGTACGTTGATTTTTTTGCCGTTTTCCTGATAAGCCTGCTTGATAGCCTCGTTGAACTTCTCGGCATCAACTGTAATTACAAGCTCATAACGGTTTGTTTCTTTTTTACTGAATTCCTTAAGCATTATAAGACCTCCACAAAAATTCTCAAACTATAATACCACATTACGATTGATTTTTCCATACTTTTCTTTAAAAAAATCCGCAATTTGGCAAAATTTATTAAATTTATCCATTTCTACCTTAAAATTTAAGTATAAATCTTGAAAATCGACGAAAACAACGCTCAAAATTTTCACAAAATAATTCTGAACGGCGTAAAATCAATGCAGTCGCAGGACACAAGCTTGAATTTTATACCGTCGCACTCGGTCACCGAGCGGTGAAGTCCCGAGCCGTGAATATGCCCGTGATAGACGGTGGTAATATTGTGTGCCTTCAAAACATCCATTATCTCGTCGCATTTCGAATCCTCATAAACGGGAGGATAATGTAAAAACACTAACGGTTTTAAATTCTTCTCCTCGGCCGCTTTAAGTGAAGTTTCAAGCCTTCCCGCTTCACGTAAGATCACCTTTTTCTCGGCCTCAGGTTTGTCGAAAAACCATCCTCGGCTTCCCGTTATACCTACGCCTTCGACCTCGATACACGAATTGAAAAGGCATTGAATCGTTTTGATTTTATTCTCTTCAAAAAAGGCTTTGATCTTGGCCATTGTACTCCACCAAAGATCGTGATTGCCCTTGATAAGTATTTTTTGACCCGGCAAAGCATCAATAAATTTAAGATCTTCCAAAGTGTCTTCCAGCTTTAATGCCCACGAAATATCACCGGGAATAATTACCGTATCGTCGTTTGTCACAACGCGCTTCCAATTAGCCTCAAGACGGTTCATATAGTTATCCCAACCGTAAAATACGTCCATCGGTTTGTCGGCGCTGAGCGACAAATGAAGATCAGAGATAGTATACAGCGACATCTGCCGCCCTCCTTTTCAGGATAATTTGAATTTTTTCGGTCACAATAATATCGTCCTTTCGGGACAAATCTAACCTTCAGGAGAAATATTATGAACGAAAACGGATGCAATTCTAACGGATGCAAGATTTCGGGTATCAAGTGTGAGGTAGAAAACTGCCGTTATCACACCAAGGACAACTGCTGTGATGCAGGTCACATCAACGTTGTTCACCACAACGCACAGACCTCGTCTGAGACTGCCTGCGGCACCTTTGAAATTAAGTAAACCGAAATTTTGCAAAACGGGACTATCGCCGAAAGCGATAGTCCTGCTTTAATTTATTTTATTTTGAGGAACTTCAGAACAACGTCGATCATTTCGTCCTTTTCGCAAACGTTGTTGAATCGCGGTGTTGCGCCCTTCAAAGCCTTAATGGGAGCAGGCGGAACGGTTCCCGTAGCCTCGCTTAAGAACTCGACCATTTTGAATTCATCGGTCGAACACTTGGACTCGTCAACCGCCTTCAGAACACTTGCCGAGAACTTATAAGGACTTGCGGTAGATGCAACAACCGTAGTTCTGTTGTCACCCGTTCTGCTTACGTATTCATCGTAAACCTTGACGGCAACGGCGGTATGTGTATCACAAAGATAATTGTACTCACCAAACTTGTCGGCAATGGTCTTCAGGGTCTCAGCATCGTCACAGCAGCCGCCCTCGTAAAGGCTCTGCAGCTTTTCGAGCATCTCACCTTTTATCTCATAACGTCCGTTGTCTGCCAACTGCTTTTGCAATTCTGCCGTCATTTTGGCATCGTTGCCGCCCAGATGATATATCATACGCTCCAGATTCGAAGAGATAAGAATATCCATCGAAGGCGAAGCGGTGGTGTAAAACTCACGGTTGCGGTCATAAACACCCGTCTTGATAAAGTCGGTCAGAATGTTGTTGGCATTCGAAGCACATATAAGCTTCGCAATGGGAACACCCATACACTTGGCGTAATATGCGGCAAGAATGTTACCGAAGTTACCCGTCGGAACAACAACGTTAAATCCTCCGTCAAGGTTTTCACCGTTTTTAATCAGGTCACAGTAAGCCGAAACGTAGTAAACGATCTGCGGAACAAGACGTCCCCAGTTAATGGAGTTGGCACTTGAAAACTCCATTCCGTTTTCCTTCAATAATGCCTTAACGGCAGAATCGGTAAAGATCTTCTTAACACCGGTCTGTGCATCGTCAAAGTTGCCCTCAATAGCCGAAACAAATACGTTGTTGCCCTTTTGAGTATCCATCTGCAACTTCTGCATGGGACTTACACCGTTATTGGGATAGAAAACAACGATATCGGTATTGGGTACGTCACTGAAGCCTTCCAATGCGGCCTTACCGGTGTCACCCGAGGTCGCAACCAGAATAACGGTTCTTCCCTTGCCCACCTTTTTGGCAGAGGTGGTAAGAAGGAACGGCAACAACTGTAAAGCAAGGTCCTTGAAAGCGCAGGTCGGGCCGTGCCAGAGTTCAAGGATATACTCACCGTTTTTCAACTTGTAAAGAGGAGCAGGCAGATCTTCGTCAAAGGTACCGCTGTATGCGCCCCTGACACAGTAATCAAGCTCTTCCTCACTGAAATCGTCAAGATAAAGGCTTAATACCGCCTTGGCTCTGCCAATATAATCAAGCTTTGACAAACGGCAGAAATCGTCGGCCGTAAGGCTCGGAATATATTCGGGAACAAACAGACCGCCTTCTTCGGAAATACCCTGCGAAATAGCGGTAGCCGCCGAAACCCTTACATTTGCATCTCTTGTACTCAAATACTTCATAATATCTTCCCCATTCAAAAATGTGAAAATCAAATAACCTATTTATTTTACACCAAACCAATCGCTTTGTCAAACGGTAGATGTAAAAGCATTTTCAAAATAATTAAGTGTCATTTTTCCGTCGGGCGCGGTAAACACCTCCGCAACGTCAAACCTCGGTTTTAAGCCATAGCCGTTATGTTGCAGATAAATATTGGCCGTAACGCTCAATTTCCGTTGTTTTTCGGGCGTGACGTATTCATAAGGTCGAATCCTCGACCCCGCAGCCCTCGTTTTGACCTCAACAAACAGGATCAAATCGTCATTTTCGGCGATAACGTCGATCTCACCGAATTTGCAACGGTAATTTCTTGCCGAAATAATAAAACCTTTTTTGTTCAAATACTCGGCAACAAAGGCTTCTCCCTTATTTCCGATATCCTGCGTCTTACCCATCACTTACCCTCAAAGAACGACTTTAAAAAACTCTTTCTGTGAATCGGCAATACACCGTGTTTGCGGATGGCATCGTAATGTGCCGCCGTTCCGTAGCCTTTATGAGCCTCGAAGCCGTACTCGGGATACTTTTCGGCATACTCCAACAGCAGTCTGTCCCTCGTCACTTTAGCAAGTACCGAAGCCGCAGCAATCGAGCAGGATTTTCCATCACCCTTGACCACCGTTTCACAGGGAACGGTAATGCCAAAAGGCACACGGTTGCCGTCGATAAGTGCAAAATCGGGGCTTTGTGACAAGCCTTCAATGGCTCGGTTCATAGCCAGATAAGTAGCGTTTAAAATATTGACCTCTTCAATTTCTTCAACCGAAGCAAAGGCCACCGAATACGCCAAAGCCTTCTCGACAATAACGTCATATAGACTTTCGCGCTTTTTCTCGGTCAGTTTTTTGGAATCGTTAAGACCTTCTATCTCAACACCGTCGGGCAGAATGACCGCCGCCGCACAGACGGGACCCGCCAAAGGTCCGCGGCCCGCTTCGTCAACACCGCAAATGAATTTATAGCCCTTTTGCTTATAAAGGTTTTCATACTCAAAATCAGGCATTACTTATCCTCCGGCATTTCAAGTGTAATGTTTCCGAGTTTACCTCCGCGATACTCGTCAAGCAACATGGTCGACGCTCTTTCACAGTCGACCTCGCCGCCGCGCATCATCATACCGCGTTTTTTACCGATGGCACCCAAAAGATCATACGCATCGTAATACTCTTCGGGTTCAACCTTGTAACGCTCTCTCAAACGGTCGGGATATTCGGCCGACATACACTCCAAAAGCCTTACCGCCAACAGTTCCTTGTCAATAACGTCATCCTTGACGGCACCCGTAAAAGCAAGATGCTCACCGACTTTTGGGTCATCGAACTTCGGCCACAAAACACCGGGAGTGTCAAGCAGTTCGAGACGGTCATCTATCTTAAACCACTGATTGCCCCTTGTAACACCGGGGCGGTCGGCAACGTGTGCCTTGGTCATTTTGGACATACGGTTGATAAACGAAGACTTGCCGACGTTGGGAATACCGACAACCATAACGCGCAAGGGTTTGCCCGTCATACCTTTCTTGTCGTAAGCCTCTAACTTATCGGCCAATAAATCTTTGACCGAACGCACAAAATTGTCAATACCTTTACCGGATCGGCAATCCATCGGGATGGCAATAATACCCTGTTGTTTATAATAATTTATCCAACGGTCGGTAGCTGATCTGTCGGCAATATCGCACTTATTAAGCAGAATCAACCTCGGTTTATCTGCAACAATACCCGACAGTTCCGGATTACGGCTACTGACGGGTATTCTGGCATCTGCAATTTCAGCAACGGCATCAATCAGCGGCAGTACCTTCTCTATCTGTCTTTCGGTCTTTTTCATATGACCGGGAAACCATTGAATGTTCTGCATTTCACTCATAAACTAAAACCTTCCGTTACTTATAAAGACTTCCCATTTTATCAAACGGGTAAACTCGGTAAAGAGCCTTACCGATGATGTGACGCTGGTCGACAATACCGACCGCCTCGGTACGGCTGTCAAGCGACACGGGACGGTTATCGCCCAAAACAAAGACACAGTTTTCGGGCACCTGCAACGGATATTCGTGACTTCCGTAAGCACCGCCGCCGATAACCGACTCGGTATAAATATCCCCGACAAACTCTTTGCCGACCGGCTTCATACTGTTCTTGGTGTCACCCACCGAAACAACACCGTCAAAAATATCGACCCACTGTCCCTCGGTGGCAATGACCCTTTTTATAATGGGAATATCATCGTACACCTCGCTCGAGATAACGACAATATCACCGTATTTGGGAGTATAAAAAACATCCGACACAATAACCCTTTCGTTATGTATGAGCGTGGGATTCATTGAGCCGCCATCGATCTTCACCTGTCTGAAAAGAAAGGTAAACACCAAAAGAATGACCATTACGGTAATAACGGCACACTCAAGCCACTCGTAAACCTCGTGCCAGAAGGTACGGGTTTCTTCGAGTTTCGTTCTTTTCTGAGAACGCTCGTTGTCTTTTTCCATTGATGTTCACCACCTTTAAACTCAAAAAACAAAGAAGGGAACAAGCCTACACCTGTTCCCTTCGCTGCAAAATCAGATTTGTTCCTTAACCTTAGCGGCCTTACCGACTCTGTCACGGAGGTAGTAGAGCTTAGCTCTGCGGACCTTACCGTTACGAACGGTCTCAACCTTGGCAACGTTAGGAGAATGTACCGGGAACACACGCTCAACACCGACACCGTAAGATACACGGCGAACAGTGAAGGTCTCAGCGATACCACTGTTGTTCTTTGCGATAACAGTACCCTCAAAAACCTGAATTCTCGACTTGTCGCCTTCAACGATTCTTACGTGAACACGAACGGTCGAACCAATCTTGATCTCGGGCTTCTCTTCTTTGAGCATACCCTTAGAAATCTCTTTAACGAAATCCATTTTAATTTCCTCCTTAATTTTTCTCAGACGTTCATATCTATATACATCACAGTCGGGAGTCGCCCGAATAAACAGAGGACCGTCAGCTTTGGTGTCGTTAAACGGCATCAAACCCATCGGCAAGGAAACCGATGAAATCAAATGCTAAAGTATAATACCACAGTCAACCCAAAAAAGCAAGTATTTTTTTCAAAAAGTCAAAAATTAATAATTATCGGCCTTGATTTCAAAATAACTCTGCGGTTTTTGGCATACGGGACAAGCCTTCGGAGCACTTTCACCGACGTGAATGTGACCGCAGTTAAGACACTTCCATATCCTCACTCCGTCACGCTTGAAAACAATACCGTTTTCAATGTTCTGCATCAGTTTTTCAAAACGCTGATGGTGTTCCTTTTCGATATTACCGACCATCTTAAAGAGTGCCGCGATTTCGCGGTAGCCTTCTTCCTCGGCCTCGGCGGCAAATTGCTTATACATACTGTCAAACTCGTACCACTCACCGTCTGCGGCTTCTTTCAGGCCCTCAACGGTGCCGGGCAAGGTGTCACCGTGAATCTTTTTAAACCAAATTTCGGCGTGTTCCTTTTCATTGTCGGCCGTTTCTTCAAAGATACGTCCGATCTGCTCAAAGCCCGCCTTTTTAGCCTCAGCGGCATAAAAGGTGTACTTGTTTCGGGCTTGTGACTCACCTGCAAAGGCAGCCAAAAGATTTGCATAGGTTCTACTCTTGTGAAATTCCAACGTAAATTCTCCTTTAATTCAATTTACGCTAGTATTCCCTTAAAATCCGCAATTATTCAGGTATCAACGATCAAGTCCTGAATATTACGCAGCTGATAATCTATATTCTTTAAAAGCTTGGGATGTTTCAAAGCCGCCTGAGCGCCCTTGACAACCGAATACTGTGCATCCGAGCGGATGTGTATTTCGGTGTTAAGCTTCTCACTCAAACGCTCTGCCATTCCGTTGATCAAAGCGCCACCGCCCGTAACGTGGATTCTGTCGGCCATAATATCGGCAATTATATCGGGCGGAGTCTTTTCTATAACGTTGTTAATGGCCGCCACGATCATATCGGCGGTATCCTTCATCGCAAGATAAATATCGGTCGACGAAATATCAAACAACTCCGGCAAACCCGAGAAAAGGTTGCGGCCTTTAGCCTTGATTATAACCTCTTCATTTCTCGGCACCACCGAGCCTATCTGTTTTTTAAGTTCCTCGGCGGTAAGATTACCGATAAGAATGTTAAATTCTTTTTTCACGTATTTGATTATAGCCTCATCAAAATCAAGTGAGCCTATGGGAGCCGAATCACACTGAACGATTCCCCCCGCCGAAAGCACGGCAATATCGGTCACTCCTGCGCCGATATCAACAACCATACGTCCCATTGGTTCGGTAAACTCAACGCCCATTCCGAGTGCCGCCGCAACGGCTGAATCAATAACCTGAACGCGACGTCCGCCTGCAACCTCTGCGGCATTTTCCAACGAGCGCCTCTGTATCGAGGTCGCGCCCGACGGCATAGCGATAATGACCCTCGGTTTTATAAGATGCTTTCCCAAAGAGTTGGTCATATACTCGGTCAACATCTGCTCAGCAACGTCATAATCGGCGATCATTCCGCGTTGAATGGGAAACACCGATTCAAGATGCTCGGGCAAACGACCGATCATATCGCGCGCCTTATCGCCAAAGTGAACAGGTTCCCACGTTTCACTGTCAACCGTAGCAACGGTGGGTTGCTCCAGCATTATTTTATTGCCGCACAACAATATTGTTTTAGAGGTTCCGAAATCAATAGCAATGTCAATAGGCACTACTAAGCGCCTCCCTTTATAATTCGTTATATTTATTATACTTCACTCAACGTGTCTTTACAAGAGCATTTTCCTGCCGCTTTGAGGTCATTAACGCAGTCGCGCAGTACACCTTTTCGGCACCCGCCATACGGAGCTGCTTGGAGCATTCATTCAAGGTATACCCCGTCGTCTTGATATCGTCGATCAACAGAACGGTTTTACCGTCAAACCTTGCGGTCGGTTTATAGGCTCCCTTAACGTTGGCCTGACGCTTGTCCTGCGGCAAGGTGTGCTGTTTTTCGGTCGCCCTCACCTTCTTTAAGGCTTTGAGCTTTAACGGCAAGTCCAATTCGTCGGCTACGGCCTTTGCCAACTGCTCGACCGCATCATAGTTTTTCTTTCGTGCTTCCTTACTGTAGCACGGCACACAACAGACAAAGTCGGGCTTTACGTCGGGGAAACGCTTGATAAAGCTTTCGGCCGTTCTTTTGCCAAAATATTTTGCGGCAAAGGGTGCTTCTTTATACTTTATCCCATACACGCCGTCCTTAGCAAGATCGCGGTTGTAAAAAGGTGCCGCCACACCCTCAAACAGATAATGATACTGACTGCAACAACAAAACCTTTTCTCAAGACCGCAACGCCGACAGACCTTACCCGATATCTCCTGCTTTTTAAGAACGACGGCACAGTCGTCACACGGCTCGTCAATGCCTTTAAGCTGACGGCAACACGGACAACGATCAGGGTATATGGCCTTCAAAAGTCTTTCTAAAACCGACATTTATTCCTCACACAACATACTTTTCAAGGCCGTATATCTCAACGTCTTACGGTCGGCGGCGGCCATAGACCTCAAGACCTGACGGCTACCGACGATAATAAGCATTTTCTTGGCCCTCGTCACCGCAGTATAAAGCAGATTGCGGTATCTTAACGGGTACGGAAAATCAAGCAGCGGCAGTATGACGCACTCAAACTCACTTCCCTGACTTTTGTGGACAGTGACGGCATAAGCAAGTTCAAGTTGCTGAACCTCTTCATCCGAATACTGCGCCACACGGTCAATAAATCTGACGGTCAGGGTGCGATTTTTAACGTCGATCTCCTCCAGGATTCCGACGTCACCGTTAAACACACCGACGCCCGTATTACCTTCATCGTCATTCCAGACAATATCATAGTTATTCTTGGTTTGCATAACCTTATCGCCCTGACGGAATACCGTGCCCTTTATCTCAATTTCAGGCACCCCTTTTTCGGGCGGATTTATCCTCTGTTGCAAAATATTGTTGAGGTTTACCGTGCCTAACTCCATCTTTTTGGAGGGACAAAGCACCTGAATATCCTCACTCGGTGAAAAACCGTAAGCCTCGGGCAACCTGCGGCAACAAAGATCGGTCACCAACGCCGCCGCTTTTGAACCCACCTTACTCTCAAGCATAAAGAAGTCGGCATCCTTGCGGTCAAGCTCCATCTCCTCACCCTTGATTATGCGGTGAGCGTTGACAACAATAACGCTTTCCAAAGCCTGTCTAAACACCTTGTCCAACTTAATACAACAGAACTTGTCCGATTCAATTATATCCTTAAGCACGTTACCCGCGCCCACGCTCGGCAACTGATCCGAGTCACCGACCAGCACCAGGAAGGTTCCCAATCTCAAAGCCTTCAAAAGTGCATCAAACAAAACACAGTCGACCATCGACATCTCGTCTAAAATAACCGCATCAACGTCCAACGGATTTTTCTCGCAACGCTGGAAAATATGTTTTTTGCCGTCGGCGGCAGTGCCCACCTCAAGCAGACGGTGAATGGTTTTGGACTCCTTACCGCACAGTTCGGTCATACGCTTGGCGGCTCGTCCCGTAGGCGCCGCCAAAGCCACTTTAAGACCGCGGTTTTCCAAGACACGGATAATGCCGTTGACCGTTGTGGTCTTGCCCGTACCGGGGCCGCCCGTCAACACAAAAATCCCCGATTCAACACTTGCTTTCAAGGCCTTTTTCTGCAGCACTTCAAACTGAATACCAAGCTCTTTTTCAACACGTTCAATTTCTCTGTCACTAACCGCACGTTCACGTTTTGAAAAACTCTTTTCCAAGGTAAGACGGTTGGCAATATACCGTTCGCAAGTGTATTGCTCGGTCAAAGCCACAAACTCGACCGAACCTATCGTCAGATATTCGACAGCTTTACGCAGATGCAATTCTTCCAGGGCATCGTCTATCTTATAATCAGCCACCTCAAGCAGTTTCTGAGAAGTTTCAATAACCTTAGACTTCGGCAAACAGGTATGCCCGTTATAACAGTTGTGGCGGATAACGTAAAGCACACCCGCACAAAGCCGTTCAAGATAGTCCTCAGGCAGTTCTAACCTTCCCGCCATATCGTCAACGCGTTCAAAGTCGAACTCCAGACCCGTTTTACACAAAATATAAGGGTTCTCTTCTATTTTTTCGGCGGCGGTCTCACCCAAAGCCTTGAAAACTTTGACCGATTCATCGGGCGAAATACCGAAAACCGACAACCTCAAACACAGTTCCCGCATTGATTTGCGGCCTGCCACCTCTTCGGCAATCTCCAATGCACGTTCATATGTAATACCCTTTATAGAAGCAAGACGAGCAGGCTCTGTTTCCATTATTTCAAAGGTCTCGTCGCCAAATTCACGAACGATTTTTTTGGCCGTCGCCGGACCTATACCTTTAATGACACCCGACGACAGATAACGCAAAATGGCCACCGAGCCCGACGGCAAGGTCTGCAGATAGCTTTCAGCCTTAAACTGCTGTCCGTAGGTCGAATGAACAGTAAACCGTCCCGTGACCTCAATCTCGTCACCGACCTTTACGCCGTGAAGATTTCCGACAACCGTTTCGGTAAAGCCACTGTTCTCAAGTTCAAGCACAGTAAAACCGGTGTCGGCATTACTGAAAACGATATGTGCAACGGTACCGCTTATGATCTCCAATTTTTCCTCCATCGGTCTCACCGCCTTTCAAACAACTAAAATCATTCAAACAAAATTTTTTTCAAAGCTACGGCATCCTCGCCGCTGACAAACGAAAAAGCCGACCCTTCGCAGATTCTTCTGCAATATTCGGCCGTTTCTTCATCAAGACCGCCGTCAATAGCCAATGCCTTGGCACCCGATAACGCACCGTCCCACTCAACCGAATACATTGCCATCTGTAACTCAATGTCGGCGGTACTGTTTTCAAGCAAGACTGCATACACTCGGTTGCCCTTATGTTTAGAAGCGGCAAGACTCAAAGCACACGCCCTGATTATGCTTACCACACCAACCACGCACAGCACCATCAGAAATATCCCTAAAAAAGCATCCATCATAATATCACCCTGTATATATTATGAAGAAACACCCGTTCGGTTACAAAGGTAAAACAAACTGCCGCACCGAATATATGGAACGGCAGTTAATATCAGAAGCTTTATTTTATCTCAACGCCCGTCTCCCCGGGTTCGACCGAAATTGCCCACGCAAAGACCTTATCGGAAATTGTGGTCACTATAAACGGCTTGGTCACGCTCGAGGCTGTTGTAACACCTGTGCAGTCGACCGTGAGTTGAATGTTGTCGGCAGTAACCTTGCCTGTTTTGTTTCGGTCATAGCAGACCTTAACGGTTATCTGCTTGTTTTTAATACTCGACGTTGCTTTAAGCCCCGAAGTCAGATTAACGAAATCTATCTTTGATGGCTCAATTACCACCGTCGTGGTTCGCAGACTTCCAAACGAAAGTTCAACCACAACCTCTTCGGTACCGTCAACCACTTCTACCCCGTCTTTAAGATCAAACGAAACGTTAAACGAGGTGTTGCCCGAAGTAACCTTCATAAAGTCAATGGGAGCAAGATTAAGACCTGATACCAATAACTTATCCATCGTTTCAACGGGACCGCGGGCCTTAACAACGGTTATATTATCCTTGGCTCTTGCCAATTCATTGTAACGGTAAAGCGTGTATTTGAGATTAGAAGCGTTTTCACCTGCATAACAACTCGGCAGATTTGTAAAGGTCGGCGTAAGCTTGACCTCGGCAACCTTATAGACGACGGTACGGATATAATAATCGGTATTATAAACCAACTGCGAAGCGTCTACCACCTTACCGTCGGCATCATAGAACACCAGCGAACCCGTAAAGTTCTGTGTTTCGGGTGCGGCATTTTTAGGAATTTCAGGGGTCGCCACGACCTTTGAGATCAGACCGATAACCTCGGACGGACCGGTAACACTCAACGTAGAAAGATCAAGACCCTCAGAGTTACTTCTCAGAACGCTCTTGAATATTTCACGGTCGGCAGGTAACAACTTCTGGAACTCGACAATATCGACCTCGACCGGTATGTCGGCAGTGGTATCATAGTCATAGGTCACTTGAATATAACTGTGAGATAGCTTTTCAACGTCACAGCCTGCCACGTTGACGGTGGCTTTAAGGTCCAAAATATACTTACCGGGCCCGTTGACCTCAGCATAAGACACAACTGCAACCGTAATATCGTCGACCGTAACGTTGCTGACGATATAACCAGGGCCGCTGACCGTAACGTTAACGGAATCACGGTACTCACCGACGATCTTCAATACTTTATCCTCATCGTCGGCCTGCTCGGTCACCGTAATGGGAACACCCGAAATGGTGATCTCCCTTGTGGGGTTCTCGGTAATATCAATAACAAGCCAGAATATAACGGCGCATATAAGCGAGAAAACAACAAGAAACTTCTTGCTTTCAAACAGTCGTCTTACAAACTGACCTAAGTTGAACTTCATACACCGTCACATCCTTTCTTTGGATTTATTCTTAAGATTTTTCTTCTGATTCTTCTTCCGACTTTGCTTCATCGGTCTTAGGAGCTTTCTTTTTTGAAGGCAGAACCGACTCAAACAGTGTTTTGACCTTCTGCCATATATCGGCCCTATTGTCCTCAGTTTTAATTAGCTCGGCATAAAGCTTTTCACGAAGGCTTATCTGATTATAGTTTCGGGAAATAATACCGTTAATGCAGACCGAAACGATACCCGTTTCCTCTGAAACAACAACCACGACCGCATCCGACGACTCACTCAAACCGACTGCGGCACGGTGGCGCGTACCGAGTGACTTGTTTAACCCTGTGTTGGCGGTCAACGGCAAAATACAACCGGCCGCCGCGATTCTGCGTGAACGGATGACCATACCGCCGTCGTGCAACGGGGATTTCGGATAGAATACGTTACTGACCAGTTCTTCCGATACATTGGCATCTATCTCAGTGCCCGTCGCAATTATCTCGCCCAACGGAGTCGAGCGTTCAAAAGCAATGAGGGCGCCGATCTTCTGCTCCTGCATTGATGCACAGGCCTTGCATACCTTGTCTATACATTCGGCCTCGGCGCGGGACACGGCCGAATCGCCGCCTGCACCGAATTTTGTAAATCCCGAATGTCCCACCCTTTCGAGTGCGTGACGAAGCTCAGGCTGGAATATAATGGCCACCGCAACGATGGCATAGTCAAAGAACTTGACCAACAGCCAACGAATACTTATCAGGTCAAACCATTGAGCGATCAACCAGAAAACAAACAGGAACAAAAGGCCTTTCAGCAATATTTTTGCACGGGTCTCTTTGAAAAAGCCTATCGCCTTATAGATGATATAAGCAACGATAACAATATCAAGAATATCCGACGGACGGATGTCGGCAAACGACATTATAAGCTGCTTAAAAAAGCCCAGAATATAACTTCCGAGATTGCCAAAAAATTCTGCCATTGCCACACGTCCTTTCACTAAAACATTTCCTGATTTATTTTAACATATCTTCATAACCATAATCAATAGGCTTTTTCAAAATTTTACTTAATTTTTTTAAAAATTTATAGATTCTTAACAACCGACAAAAACGTATCGGCCTCGCGCTTCGAATTAAAGGCCGAAAGACAGATTCTCACCGTTCCGCTGTCAACCGTCCCCAGCCTTCGGTGTGCCATCGAAGCACAATGAAGACCCGAACGCACTGCAATGGAATGCCGTCCCAAGATTTCAGCCGCCTCGCCGCTTGAAAGTCCGCTTATATTAAAGCTCAAGGTCGGCACAAACCGACCATCTTGTGGCCTCGGCGTGTATAAAACAACACCTTTTGTGTCCTTTAATCGGTCATAGATATATCTCATCAACTGCATTTCGTGTTGATAAATTGTACCGATGCCCTTTTGCTTTACAAAATCAATTCCTGCCGACAGTCCGAAAATGGCAGGAACGTTTACCGTTCCGCTTTCAAACCGTTCAGGGTAATCGGTAGGCTGCTCATAACTGACCGACAGCGTTCCCGTACCGCCCTCAAGCAGGGTGTCGGGTATCTCCCCCAGGGAAATAAGAACACCCAATCCCATCGGTGCATAAAGTCCTTTATGAGGCGCCACACACAGATAATCAATGAAAGAGCTTTTCATATCGATCGGCAAAATACCTGCCGTCTGCGCCGCATCCACTAAAAAAGGAATATTTCTTTCGGCACAGATCCTGCCGATTTTTTCAACAGGCATTACCTCACCCGTCACATTAGACGCGTGAGTACATATCACAAGCCGCGTATCATCTCTGATAAGCCGTTCAAACGACCTCGCCGTGGCATCGGGGTCACCGAATATCACTTCAGCAAAATCAACCTCGGCACCAAGGCGTTGCAGTTTATACAACGGCCGTACCACCGCATTGTGTTCAAGGCTTGAGGCAACAATGTGGTCTCCCGGACGGCATATCCCCTTAATGACAGTATTAAGCGCCGCCGTACAGTTGGCGGTAAAAATAACCCTTTCGGGACTGTCGGCACCGAAAAATTGTGCCACCTTTTTACGGCACTCAAAGACCTTTTCGGAACAGTCTACCGACCGCGGATATCCACCGCGACCGGGGTTGACCGAATAGTTTTTCAAAGCCGAGGTCACGGCGCTCACGACCTCGGGCGGCTTAACACCCGAGGTGGCGGCATTGTCAAAATATATCACACCTTCAGCTCCTTTACGGCAACGATTTTAATACCGTCATCCGAAAGCAAAGCCTTGGCGCGTTCCGTATCATTTTCAGATACCACGATTCCGAAAAGACAACCTGCAGCCGTGGCGCCCTGCACCTTTTTAACGTCACTTTTGATTCCGTTTTGTTTTAAAACGTCCCTGCCCTTGTTGGCATAGGTCACGGTCGACGTGACCAGTTGAATATATTTCAATTTCATCCCTCCTGTTAAACTTTTACGGAACAAAAAATTCTTGCCCTTTATCAGTTTATGCAAAGGATAATTATAGGGACAAAGCAAATCCATCTTGAAATTCAAACAATATAATGCTACAATACCATTGGTGATAAATATGATACAATTCAACGTATACCCTGACGGTAAAAAAAGAATCGTAACCTTCAGTTATGACGACGGTCACAAAAACGACCAACGTTTAATTGAACTGTTCGATAAATACGGTGTTAAAGGCACCTTCCACTTAAATTCCAAAAGTCTTATAACACTTTCTGAAGAAGACCAAAAAGCCTTCGGTGAACGCTATAGAAACCACGAGATTTCCTGCCACACCGTCTCCCACGGATGGCCTTCGAAGATTCCGTCGGCTTCGTTGGTTGGTGAAATCATCGAAAACCGCAAGGCACTCGAAAAAATTGCAGGCTACCCCGTTATAGGTATGTCCTATCCGTCGGGCTCGTTTAACGATAACGCAATCGAGGTGCACAAGGCCTGCGGAATAGTTTATTCACGCACCACGCTTTCAACCGGCAAATTCCTCTTGCCCGACGATTTCCTTCGTTGGCACCCCACCTGCCACCATAAAGGCGCTTTGGCGCTGTGCGACAGTTTTATGAACAATCTCGACTCCGAATGGACACATCCCCTTTTCTATATCTGGGGCCACAGTCACGAATTCAGAACCGAAGAAGATTGGCGGGAGATCGAAACCGTTTTGCAAAAAATATCGGGCAACGATAAAATATGGTACGCCACCAATCTTGATATTTATAACTATATGACGGCACAAAGACAACTGCAGATTTCGGTCGACGAGCGCACGTTCTATAACCCCACCGCCATCGACGTGTGGGTCGAGCGCGATAAAAAAGAGATTCTCTGCATCCCCAAAGGTCAAACCGTTACACTATAACGCAAAAAACCGAGGCGAATTTTTAATTCGCTTCGGTTTTTGGTCGAGGTGACGGGACTTGAACCCACGGCCTCTGCGTCCCGAACGCAGCGCTCTACCAAACTGAGCCACACCTCGAAATATTATGTTTTTGAATTTACGGCAACTCAAACGCTTTCTATCGCCCGAGCGCCGCTACGCAGCTTACTCTTGCGGTGCCCGACGTTTTAGCTTTCAAAGAAAGCAAATCAACGTGCCGTATTATTATATAGATTTTGTGTTGAATTGTCAAGGTCTTTTTTACAAAAAGTCATAAAATATGATTCTGTTATTTTAAGCTGACACCGCAGTGTCATCAAAAGAACCTTTCTCTGATGAGCAAGATTCTTGTAGCGCCCAACGGTCGCCCTTACGACTGTAAATTTTGCGTTTGGTTTGGGACAGTGCCTTGACCAAAAACCGAGACGAACTTTTTGTTCGCCTCGGTTTTCTTTTTCTTTCTTAATGCAAAAACAAATAGCTCAATCCCATCAATATGTAAAGCGGACCGAAGCAATAAACCATAAACATTTCATTGTGCGGCACCTTGGTCTGAAAGCAGTCGGTAACGGCAAGACACTCGAAAATATAGGCCGCCGCGCCCATAAAATAACCGATCGCCTTGAAAATATGATAAGATACGTGCCAGAACATTGATAAAATAAAGAATATCACGGCCAACGATACAAAAATGTTACGGAGAACCAATAACGCATAGTCGACCTTCGGATGTAATCCGTGCGAAATCTCTTCACGTTCGGGTATCGTCGCATCAACGGTATGCTTGATAGTTTCAATAATCTTCGACATAAACTTCCCCCTTAATTTACATTTTGTGAAATTAAATCAATTTAAGCAAAAACATAAATCCTGTTAGTATTATCAGGAATCCGAAATTGAACAATGAAAACTCACCGATATAAAGTGCTGTTTTACCGTGATTATGTTTAACGTACTCACGGAAAGTAATAAGACTGGCCAACGAGGAAATAAGCGTACCGACACCGCCGATGTTGACACCCACGAGCAGGTCCTGGTAATTACCCGTAAACTGCGAAAGCAGTATTGCCGAAGGAACGTTACTGATAACCTGACACGAAACAACGCTGAACAACAATGCACTCTTGTCAAGCAACGTCGAAAACAGTTCTCTCACGACCTCGATTCTTGCCATATTTCCCGCAAAGATAAAGAAGAACACAAAGGTAAACAGCAAACCGTAGTCAACATCCTTCAAAGCCTTGCGGTCAGCAAAAATAAGCACGACAGGAATAACGATAAGCCCTATCCAATACGGAATACCTCTGAAAACAATAGCAATAGACAACGCAAAAAGCATAAGGTATAAAACCGTACGCTTCGGGTCAAGCACGATCTTTTCATCGGGCAAACTCAACGGCTCGGGCTTGACGAAAATAACACAGCAAAGGGTTATCAGCGCCACCGAAAGTATAAATGGCGGCGCCATTATAGCCATAAATTCCGGATTCGGAATCTCATATTTAGTATACAGATAAAGGTTCTGCGGATTGCCGAACGGTGTCAACATACCGCCCAAATTCGCAGCAATGTTCTGCATAATAAACGTAAAAGCCATATACTTCTCTTTACCGGTGGTAGTAAGAACCAAAAAGCCCAACGGTAAAAATGTCAGAAGTGCCATATCGTTGGCAATAAGCATAGAGCCGATAAAGGTGATATACACCAACGCGAGAACACTCATACGCGCGTTTTTAAAAAGTTGAACCACCTTTCTCGCCAACATATAAAAGAAATCGATGTTTTTAAGCGCACACACGACAGCGAGAACGCAGAACAAACAGGTCAGGGTTTTATAGTCAAAATATCCGACGTAGGTCTTGTCGGGCGGAATAATAATACCCGTAACCACTGCCGCCACCAGCGCAATGCACATTACTGCATTTTTCTTAATAAAGGCAAGGCACCGTGCCCACACCGAAAATAATTCAATTTGTTCTTCCATCAATCATCATCCTTCGCCTTGTCCTGCTCGGATAACATATCGAACGGCACAAGACAATGGTGCATTTTAGCAAGATCGTTACGGCTGCTTTTTTCAACCGAACCGCTGTATACGTAACCTTCCGAGCGCATATACGCATTCCAACGTCGGTGCTCAAGTATACGCAACGGCCAAAGCTCTTCCTCTGTTCGGTCGCCCGGTAGCTTTTCAATACCCGGCACACCGCACTTGACCTTCATTTTGTAATGAATTGCCGATGCAACCGATGATTTATAGTTATAATCGTACTGCCAGAACTCCGCTTCGTCGCCCCACTTGAGATGACGCTTGAGTGCGGCATCTTCTACCTCAGAACCAAGTATGACCTCTTCGGAATAAGAGGTTTTCATATCACCGATAAAGTCGATTTTGTACTCCTGTCCCTTAAAGTTGGTAATACCGCTGAGTGCTTCCTTTTTATCACTGTTATATACAACAGCCTGAATAACGGGAGCATAACCCATTCTCTCAAACAGGCAACGCAGCTTTACCGCCGTCGAAACGTTCTTTTCATCGTTACCCAAAGCAACAAAAGCGTAGGTTGTACGCGGCAAACTGAGAATTTCCTTTTCAAAATCCATCGAATCAACGTCAATATGCGAATGAATATTCACGGTGTATTTTGCTTCACCGTCAATATCAAGCTTTCCGCTGAATTCCATCAATTCGGGACAAAGTGCAGTAAACCTTTTGTCGGCATCCTTCTGCTTGTCAAACGAATCAATATTAACCGAATAACCCGTCATCTGGCAGAACCACGTAAGGGCCTTGGTCATCTCGGTTCCGTGTTGACCCATACCGATAACGACCGCATTTATCTCTTTTTCTTCAGTACCGTTATCGTAAGCGCTTTCAAATACCGCCTCATAACCCTTATCATAAAGATTGCGCAAGATCAAAGACTGAACCTCATTAACGCGTCTGACCTTTATTTTAATATCCTTATCACGGTTGCTGAACGCATTGGCAAGTAACATTTCCGACTCAACACAGGTCGAAAACACGTACAAACGAGTATTGTCACGATACTTCATTTTTTCAACGATCTTCAAAGCCTGAGTAATATTTTCAGACTGATCGGCACCGATAACGAAAAATTTGATGTCACTTTTTTTACTGTGATGCGAAAAGTTAAGACTTACGATATCTTTTTTGAAGCATACCGCGCCCAATTCCTTAGCGCTTTCGATAAGTTCATAGCTTCGTTCTTCCTCGGTCTCGAATACATCGGTAAACACAAGAAAACGGTTTTTGGGATCGTTATTATAAATGCTCGTAGCCAGAGCAAGAGACTTTTCATTGAGTTCCGAAAAGATATATACTTCCGAATTGAAATGCACCCAATAGCGCAGTTTTTCGGATATATTTTTAAAGAACGACAGTACAAATCCAAACGTAAGAAAAGGTGCAACAACAAACAAAACCGAAAACAAAATGGTATAGCATCTGAAAAGCGTTTGGTTAAGCGAAGGCAAATTGGAGGAAATGAAATCAAAATCAACGTCGACAATAAACAATCTTATAACGTTATGTATAGCGATGGCAACGGCCTCGAATGCACCGCATCCGCCGTCTTTGAAGGCAGCCATATACAGTGGAACAAACAACGTCAGCGCCGATGCGATAACGCCGCCAAAGAGAATATACAACGGAGTCCACGAGCTTCCCGATTTGTACTTTGCTTTTAATCTCAGCAAAGAAATCAGTACCGAAGCGATGAAAAGTGCCGCTGCAACGATAAAACACACGTTCCAAATCATAATATTTCAACCTCTCACTTTTGTCGATATCAGTAGTTTGATTTTATCATATCGTTTATGATTTATCAAGAGTGTCCTGTGTAATATCTCACATAAACCATTGACAGTGCGCACGTTCGCACATATCCTCAATAAATTCACGTTTCATTAAGGTTTCAAGCCATTCCGAAGGGATGGCATCATATCCGTACAACGCACCTGCCAAGCCCCCTGCAACGGCCGCCACAGTATCGGTATCCTCACCAAGATTCACGGCCTTTAAAACACATTCTCTGTAACTGTCGGTGTTCAAAAGGCACCACACCGCCGCCTCAAGGGTATCGACAACATAGCCCGAACTTTTGATTTCACTGCGGTCAAGATTTTTAAAATCGGGGTCAAGCAATCGCTTGTAATGTGAAAATTGTGTAAAATTACGGTAATATTCTTCGGCATCACGTAATCCTTCGAAAACCGATTCAACGTTTTGAGATTTCAACAAACGGCGGATAATAAACGAATATATACCGCAACCTACTTTCGAGCGCTCATGCGCGTGGGTCATAGCCGAAGCCTTGTGAATAATATCCATCGGTTCCTCATCGCAGTCAACAAACTCGGTGTAAAGTATAAACGGCAAAATTCTCATCAAAGAGCCGTTACCGTTAGAACGCTCCGAGATACCGCCGCTTTCAACGGCAGGAATTTCGTTGACAATACAGTTAATAATGGCATCCTTACAGGTTCTGCCCACGTCAAAGCAAACGTCAACCGAACTGTATTTACCGTCAGTCAGCCATCTTGCAAAATTAAGCATTATTTCGGTCCAGTCAAGCTCACCTTCGGCCAACACGTCAAGGGCGCACAAGGTCATACTTGTATCGTCCGACCACGCACCCGCAGGGTACGGATAAGTGCCATCCCCTTCCATAGTCTCAACAGGATTTTCGTCCAATTCCTCGCGACTGCAGAACTCCACGGGCACACCCAAAGCGTCGGCGACCGCGTGTCCTAAAATAACCGCTTTGATTTTATATAATTCCTCACCAAACATAAAAACATCTCCCTAAAAACTAAAAAGCACAATTTTAAACACCTGTTTTTTCAATCGCTTTATAAAAATCGAGATAATTGTCAATGGTGAATACGTCGGCTATGTAAAAAACGTTGGTGTTAAACTGCCCTGTCGCCGTGAAACTGTAGACCTTCTGTGTTCCGTAATAAAACGTGAACTGACCGCCGTCACTCTTTTTATAGGCCACGTTGAGCTTTGAGCGCCCTGCCACGTTCAAGGTCAACTCAATTACCATTTTATCACTTTTCTTCAAACGTCGGTATGACGTTTTGACGACGTCACCGTCATCTATCACTGTATTCCCCTTTTCATCTTTGATAGAAAACCTCGGCGCATATTCATAAGTACCGCCCATAGCACTGGCTTTGCTTTGAGCAAACATCCAACAAAACATCTCGCGGTCGGCATAAGCATAGTCCCACGCATTGTGACCGACTCCCTCAAGTTGAATGAAATCAACCTTTTGTCCTCCCGCACGCACTATTGCATTATACATAGCCTCCGAGGCACCGAAAGACACGGTCGGATCAGCCGTTCCGTGATATATTTTTATAGGGATATCTACAAAAGCCGCGCCGTTGGCCGAATTGCCGCCGCCGCATACAGGAACACCTGCCGCAAAAAAGCTGCCGCACCTCTCAAGCAGATCCCAGGTGGCATATCCGCCCATCGAAAGACCCGTCACGTAGACACGGTCAGAATCGCAGGAATAATCTCCCATTATTTTCTTTAATAAATAATAAGCACTGCCCAAAGACCCGTTAAGATCGTTTTCACGGTCGCGGTCAAGATTCCACCAACCTGCCGACTGCGGGCAAAGGATAAAAGCATTGGACACAATATCCCCGTTGTACTCAAACATATTGTCAATATTGTTGAGTTGCCGTGCGTTGTCGGTTCCTATCTCACCTGCACCGTGCAAAAACAGAATTATCGGATATTTTTCAGACGAAGAATAATCTTTCGGAATATATAAACGGTAAGGCAAGACGTTGCCGTTTCGCTCATCGTTAAAGGTGCCGCTTATGTTATCGGTTATCTGGTATCGGTCTACATATTCAACCGAAAAGACCTCAACTACCCTTTCCGGCCCGAACACCTCGGTTGCAGTCTGCGCATCGTCAGAAACCGAGTTGCCCGACTGAGAATCAGAGGAGGCATCGGCACCGCGGCAGGCACCAAGTAAAAGCATAAAGCAACATACAACAACCAACGCAATAAACCTTTTCATATATACCCACCTTTTCATTGTGACTGACCTTTCTACCATTATATCATAAAAGAAGTGATAAATCAATGCGATGCATTATGTGTAATCTGCAACTTGTTTATGAAGGTATCGGTATCATTGGCAGACAAAACAAAAGCTCGACTATCTCTGCCCCACCTTCTATGAAATTTCTTAAATTAAAAACTTTTGTTACCCGAATTGACTTCACAATGTGATTTTTTCGTCACAAAAAAAACAAGATGTTTCAAAAATGAAACATCTTGCCTTTTTAATTTTATCAGTTAATTATTGACTTGAAGAAGTCTCCAATATCACCATATGCATTATCATGTTCAGTGCTGGTAGTAATAATATCTTGTACTTCGAACTTGATTACTTCAGCCTCGGGTTGCTTAAAAGTATTCATGTTTTTTCGCCTCCGTTCAATTAAGGTTTTACAACTTCATTATTAAAACCGTTATCGTCGACATCGGGTAAGCTGGTAGTAACAATATCAATATCCTTGAATACAACAATTTCGATAACGGGTTTTTCAAATTTTTTCATATAATATCACCCCTTTTGAAAATTATCTGGTCATAAGCGCTTTTGCGATATTAAACGATGCACTACAACCGCCATAGAAATGTGTACCTGTGTAGTTATTATAATAGGTTCTCAACATACCGTTTGCATCATGGTATCGAATATACGCACGTGCTGCAATACATTCAGCATATTGTTTTTCAAGTTCAGCACCGGTGGCTTTGGTATAGGTTATAACTGTAGTATATTGTCTGTATGTTTCACCGTTATAGTGATCGGTTACACCGTTACACTTAAAGTTTTTAACATACGAATACTGATCATTAGTATCAACACCGTTTACATTTTCACCCTTGTATTGCAAGGTGGCATTTGAATTGCCTAAATTATTGGTAACGGTAGAAGATTTTGCCATAACAAATCCATATTCAGCGTCAATACCGCTGATAGCATTTATCTTAGCATAAAGTTCTTCACTTAATACTGTGATAAATCTTAAGCCACTTGCGGGATTACCATAGTGGTCCATACCGTCGGCATCCTTATCACGGATCTGAACACCGATAAGGTCGAAACCTAAATAAGAATTTGTGGGTGTTTTCTTGGTGTCGGCAGCTTCTTTTTCTACTGTACCGGTTTCAATCCAATGAGCATAAACCTCGACGTTACCTGCGTAAACATCAGTCCACTTCAAGGGACGGTCGGTGCTGTCGGGGTCAAGATACCAACCCTTGAATATATAATTGTTATGGGTTTCGTACTCAAATTCGGGAATATCATAGAAAGATGTAATTGTTCCGTTGGCGTTCAAGCTGTAAAGCTGACTGCCTTCAGCAAGTGAACCTGCAGGATAATATGTGCGGAAGATATCATCATTAAGTGCATCACCGTTGTTGGTGTGGAAGTTAACCTTATCAATATCGATAACTGCACCGAGAGTACCAACCTGCTCGTGCAATACCTCATTAGGTGTAACGTAAACACCTTGAAGTGTTGTGGCTCCTTCAACATCGTTAGGTGTAGGAAGTGAGCCGTTTTCTACCTTAATTTCAGCATTATAACCGTTACCGCCATAATAAACGTCAGGTAAAATTTCGTTTAAGGCAACGCTTCTTCCGTCAGCCCAGTTAAGCTGAACAACCTCTAAACGATAGTAATAAGGAATCTTATTTTCTTCATCATACCAGTGCCATACAGGGTATGAACCCTCACCATAACCTGTTGTGGGATCGATATAAACAGTAATTGTGGTTTCTTTATGCTGTGTAATGCGTTCCCATTCCCAAGTGGTATCAACATCAAGACCTTCATCCCAACACAATACCTTAACTTCTGCTGACTGGGGATATACATCCTTAACAACGTCATCTGCCATACTTACATAGAAATGTAAGTCTAACAAATCGGGATTGAACTGCAAAGTAACATTCACAATATGCAAGGTAGATCCGTCGGCCTGTTGTACCTTTTCTGTAGTCTTTTCAGATACATAATATCCTTCAAGAGTTACATTAACACCATAATCATATTCGGAAGTAAGATGTGTATAATACTTCGGAACTTCGAAAACGTCGAACGAAATATCATCACCGCGGTTATGCCAAAATCCGTTAGGATACTGCTTGCTATAGCCCTGCATATCTACGAATACGCGCTCACCTACCGACTCGCCGCGATCAGCATAGGTAAGCTGAGTATAAAGTGTCTTGTTATAGTTTGTAGCCAAACCACCTTCAAAACCAACCTGATCATGTTTGATTGTAACTGTAAGGTCTACAACGTCCATAACCTGAATCCACTTAGCATAAAGCACAGTGTCAGCTGCTACGGAAGCATCAATAATATCACTTGCGGGGATTGTCAATGCTTCGTCTAAATACCAGCCGTCAAACTTAAAGCCATCAAACGTAGGAACTAAACCTGCGATAGAGGTTTCGTAACTCCAGGTATGGGTGGTAGGATAAGCACCGCTTAAAGTACCGCCGTTTAATTTATAAACAACGTTAAAGGTTTTGGGAATAAGCGTTGCAATCAGTTCTTGATTTTGTACGCCGTGCAAATAATAAGCAGGTGCCTGATATTCAACGGTAAAGGGCAATTCGTCAGTAAAGAGGACCTTGTTGCCGTTTGCTAAAACGATATCTTCTAATCTGATACCGTATTTATAGTAATGAATACCGTTGGGGTGGCTGATCCAAACAGGTTTTGAACCGTTTGCTACACCGTTTTGAAGATTGAGCAAATCACCAATAAACTCTTCATCAAAAATCATCTGGCTGATAACAGGCCACTTATTAGGTGCAAGAGCAATGTTGGTTGCATCATAGGTAACAAGTACTTCAACATCCTGAGGACGGAAGCCCTCGCCGATCTGTTCAGCATTTACGGTATATTCAAGATCAAATTCAACTGGCTCAAAGTGCGAATGTACATTAACGTTAGCAACCTTGTCATTGCCAAATTCAGCAACGAAATCATAAAGATTATAGGTAGGGTAATCTAACATTAAGGCATCATCAATACTTTCAGCTTCATTCTGGAAAGTGGAAGTATAGTTAGGAATAAGAACCTGTATACGGTATTGCTCAAGATTGTCGGGAATACCTGTGAAGGAATATTCAGCAAATCCAACCATGCGGCCCTGGTAATAATATTCGGTCTTGTTGTAGTCAAGAGTGACAATTTGCTCTGCTACTGTTTCGGTATAACCGTTAAGATCAATTCTTTGAAGAATCACAACAACGTTTTCTACCAAGTCGATAGGATTGATGGTCTGAATGGTAACACTGCCGTCTTTGTTGGTTTGTTCGTAAGTACCTGCAATAGTAACAAAGCCTTCAATCTTCAAGGGTTCCTTCCACTTTGCATAAAGGGTAATATCTTCTTTCAAATATACGCCTTCCTGACCCAAAGTGGTGAACCCGGCATCAAGATACCACCCGTCGAATACGTAGCCACCGTCACGTGTGGGAACATAACCGTCAAACTCGGGAACCTTGTATTGATTTTCAAGTTTTTGTATGTCAAAGCCGTTAACCTTACCACCCATAGCATTGAAGGTTACGTTGTAACCCGAGGTGGTGATAACGGCATCAAGCACACCGATCTGCTTATCGTTTCCAAAATATGCACCGTTCAAATCGCCATACTTCTGACCGTCGGCAACACTGCCAAAGGTGATGGTGTAAAGGTCGGTATTATTCTGAGTGAGGTTAGCGGTCAAGTCCTTATTAACCTCAACGATATTACCGTCGGGATAAACAACTGCGGTTACAATGATACGGTAGCCATAAGGGACAATGGTATCATCATCAATTGCTTCGTTTACCCAGACAGGATAATAACCTGTGCCGAATCCGTTGGTAAGCTCAACGCGGACACCTGGCTTTCTTATACCGTCAACGTTATCCTGCTGAGAAATAATAACCCATGCGTTTTCGGTACGCGACCATGCAGCGATCTTAACGATTGCTGCCGTCGGAACAAGGTTTTTAGGAACGGTTTCATCAACCTTAACCGAGAACTCAAGCTCCATGCTTCTCGGAGAATAGTCCAAAACAATGTCGATAAATACGTCGCCTGTTTCGTTGGTGGCGGTTGTTTTGGAAATTACCATATAGTTGTGCTTGTTGGTAAATACCGAATAAATATTATCCTTCAAAACGCCCTTAACGGTCGGACTGAGTGCAAGATATTTTGTGTATTCGGTGGTGGATTCAAAACTGAAGTTTGCGTGATCATCACTTGAAAGAGTAACGCTGTCACCCGTTTCAAGGAAAGGTGTATCTGCATCGGGAGCAAATACGAGATCGAAAGAAACATCACTCTTATTAGAACTCGAATCATATCCTTCGGTTTCATTACCGTGAATTATTGTAACGTTTACATAAACGTCTGCAGCGTCAACCCATTGTGCGGTCAATGTATAAGCCTTGCTGATAGCGGTGGTGAGAATTTCGCTGCTATTGTAAAGGTTGCCGTCCTGATCCTTCCAACCGGTGAAAATGAAACCTTCCTTAGTGGGCATATCCTTGGAAACTCTTACAGCATATTCCGAAGAATAGTATTCAAGAAGTGCCGAAGGACCACCGACACCGCCGTTCAAGTCATACTCAACGGTATTGAAGAATATATAACGGGTACGGTTATCGTTATTGATATTTAAATGCTGATTAGACGAAAGTATATAATCGGCACCGTCGAAATAATAAATTGCATAAGTTCCGTTTAAGAGCTCAGCGGTATATGTGCCGGTAGCAGTGTGGTTAAGAGAAATATACTCAACACCGTCAGCACTTACAAAAAGACTGGTTTTATTATTTAAAACGGTGGTAATGTCTACTAATTCGCCTGTTGCGGTTCCTGTAACGGAATCATAAGTGCCGTTAAGAATAACCTTTATAGTACCCGTGTATTTTGAAGGAGCAACTGAATATACTGCAACAAAGGTTATATCTTCGGTTACCGAAGAATACTTATCTAAAATCTCCTGCTGCGACATGATGGTACCGTCGCCGCCTTCAAGTTTCCAACCTTCAAAGATAAAGTTTTCTCTGTCGGTATTACCCGTAAACGAAACGACCTTATCACCTTTATCGAGTGAGGTTTTCTGGTCGTTGAAAACCAAATCCTTAACACCGTCGGTATAAGTAACAAAGCAATCAACCAATTCCTTGCTTTGGGTTTCGGATTGGAAAGCCGCCAGATAATATGTATCGGCCTTCTTTTGGTATTTAATACCTGTTGAAGAAGTGAAATCATCGGCTTCGTCGATGTTGATCTGCTTAATCTTTAAATTGTACTTATAATTTCTGCCGTTTTCGGTAGTGTTATAAGAACCTGTCCATACACCTGAACCGTTGTTTACCCAATTAATATCCTGATTGAAGTGCTTGTTATATGCCAGAAGAACAGCGGGAAGTTCTTCACTCCACATAGGAATAGGTTTGGTAACGATGGTTTCAATATCGTTGGTGTAAGCACCGAAAATTTCCTCGTTGTGGTCATACATTTCAATAACGTATACCGGAGGGGCTACCGACAAAACACCGTCACAATGGTTATCGGGGTCGGAAGCGCTGCCCTGGTTCTTTAAGCAATAGCCGACAAAAGTATCATAAAGGCCTGTTGCTTCGAAAGCCTCGACGGATTTTTCATCCATACAAAGCTTTACCTGATTCCAGAATTTGGTTGCATACGCAAGATTTTCGTCATGCTCAATCACCGGATCGGTGTTTTCAGACTGTCCATCCGGCACAAAGTGATATGCATTGGTGACGTTCTCCTGGTAAAGAACACCTTCGCACTCTTTGAGTTTGGTAACGTTGACGTTTATTTTGAGAAGCGGAGTATCATCACCCGCGGGGCCATAATACTTGGAATCTGCCCAATAGTAAAAACTGTCCGGGAAATGACCGTCAGCAATATAATAAACATCAAACTCTACCCACTTATCACCCTGAACAAAATCTTCAAGGGTCAAAATAACAGAGTCGGTATTTTTCGAAATCTGCTGGGTCGCCGAATAGGTTTTACCGTCTACAGTGAGCGACGCGGTAACTGTATAGTATTTTGTGTCACTTCGGTCATATTTTGAGCCATCGAACACAAAAACACCGCCGCCGTTATTGGTAACACTAACGCTTTGAGTACGGTTAAAAAGCACACCATAAACATGTGTTACTTTAACTGTAAGACCTGAACTGGCAATATTCTTACCGTTTTCGTCAAGAACAGTTATGGTGACATCGTCTGCTCCTGCTGCAACAATCGTTCCCATAGGGATTACTGTCAATAACATTGTTATTGCAATTATTACAGCAACCAATCTTTTTTTCATTCTAACATCTCCAGTTTAGATTAGTTTTCTTTATATGAAAAAGTCACATATTTGTTGTTTAAATATATAACTTTTTTATTATAATAAAGTCGTTTAAATTTTTTTGCAAAAGCCCTCGATCGAAAATTTGAATTTGTCAACTGTATGCCAATCCAAATTTCAAAACAAGTTGCTTTTTTTGATCTTTTATTTTATCACAATTATTCTTGGGACGCAAGAGGTTTATAGATTATTTTGTAAAAATTCTTGACTCTCCGTCGAAATCAAGATGTAAACTGTTTTCATCGCATTTTACGATCTTAATTGTTGTGACCATTTCATCGGTGGTTTCAATACAATTTAACGTGATGGTTTTTGTAGCATCATCGTAGGAATAACCTTCACATAAATCAGAATCATTCACGGGATTTCCGCAACCGCAAGAATAACTGAAACTACCGTCTTCACCGAACCTATCCATTATCGCATCTCGTTATCTTAGACTTTTATTCAGAGAATTTATCTACACGTGTAATACCGACTTGCCTAGAGTTCAGTCGGTGTCATATTATTATATCCTTCTTTTTGTTCTTGCAATATCGGTAAACGAAACATATTCCTTCTCTTGGTCACTAACACCTTTTTTAACATCCGTCTCCATTTTAAGCAAAGCATAAACCTTTTTCGAATTTAAGTCTTCTTCCATACGCTACACCTTGCCGATATTCGTATTATACCATACTTTTTACGGTATTGAAATAGATTTTGCTCAAAGTTGCACATTTTATGTTAAAGACAGATTTTCAGCTCTCAAACTTATGTATTTGTATGTTTCAAAGGCATTTTTCAGTCAAACTCACCCATTTGGCATAAAAAAAAGCCGTTTTTTACTAAAAAAGCTCAAAAAACAAAAAATGCAAAAAACGGACGTTTTTTCTTCTGACTCCCCCAACTGGGCTCGAACCGTGTTTTAGAAAACTGCCGAGCGAAATATCGTCAGAGTTTGGCTTTGGCGACGTTTGCGGTGCCCAAAATCGTTGGTCGCTCCTATTTGTCGCTAACGATTTTGACCGCGGCACCTCTGTCGTGCTCGCTGTATCGTCCACCGGACGCGCTCGCACTCAGACTACCGACTTCGCCGCTCAGTCGGTGGGAAGTACAACGGTAAATCAAGACGTTATTTGTTGAAACCATTGGAAAGCAAAAAGAAAAACCATCCGAAGGGAGACACTCCATAAGGAAGTGGTCTCCTTCGTTTTTAACAAATATGAAATGGAGGTAGGGGAATTGAAAAATTCTCTACCTCCATTTTTTATTATTAATAGAAAAAATTATAGTTATGTGATATAATGTTTGCAACGGGTTTTAAGATATTTGACATTTCAAAATTGACTGAAAATGATTTCTTGCAAATCGATTTAAAGTTATTATTTACCATCTCTTAGTCAAAAACATATTAGAATAAAATTAACAATACATATGGAGGATTCCGTGAAAAAATTTTCCCTTTACATTAAAGATTCATTAATTACTATTACCTTGCTTTGTGCGGCATTAGGCCTCAGTCTTTTGTTCCAGTATATATTTGAGGTGCAGGAGCATGTTACCACGATCTTCGTTTTTGCTGTTTTTTTAATCTCGTTAATTACAAAAGGTTATTTATATGGTGTTTTATCTGCCTTTTTGAGTACGATTGCGGTAAATTATGCTTTCACATTTCCGTATTTTGCACTTAATTTTACAATACCAGTCAATATGATTTCAGGTATTATTATGATTGCTATTGCTGTTTTTACCAGTGCGCTTACCACCAAACTCAAGCAACATGAAGCGACGAAGGCAGAAAGCGAAAAGGAACGTATGCGCGCAAATCTTTTGCGAGCAGTATCACATGATCTGAGAACTCCTTTGACAACTATATATGGTTCAAGCACAACGCTTCTTGAAAACAACGACACTTTGACAAACGAACAAAGAGTCAAGATAATTACCGGAATAAAAGAAGATTCCGATTGGCTCGTCCGTATGGTTGAGAATCTGCTATCGGTCACTAAAATTGATAGTGGGCAGGTCAAAATCATCAAAACACCTACCGTACTTGAGGAACTTATTGACTCGGTAATGTTAAAATTCAAAAAGCGTTATCCAACTCAAAAGGTTAAAATAGAACTTCCTGACGATGTAATAATTATTCCGATGGATGCGATATTGATTGAACAAGTTATCATCAATATTCTTGAAAATGCAGTGCAACATGCAAAAGGGATGACAACATTAAGCCTTCAAGTATCTGTGCTTGATAATCGTGCTATTTTTGAAATCAAAGATAATGGCTGTGGTATTAATCCTAAATATCTTGATACATTATTTACCGGATACTATACCTCAGATAATGACGTTGTTGACGGTCAAAAGAAAAACGCAGGTATTGGTCTTTCTGTTTGCTCGTCAATTATTAAGGCTCACGGAGGTACGATAATTGCGGAAAATCTTGAGTCAGGAGGTGCGGTATTCCGTTTTGAGTTAGACACGGAAGAAGTTAATTATGATACAGAATAAATATAAAATTCTTCTTGTTGAAGATGAGAAAAACATCCGTAACCTTGTGGCAACAATGCTTGAAACAGAAGGATATCAAACCATACACGCTAATTCTTGTTCTTCTGCTAAAACAATGTTTAATTCCTATCTGCCCGAGCTTGTTATTTTAGATCTTGGATTACCTGATGCGGATGGAATGAACTTTCTTGAGTTTGTGCGAAAGGATTCTTTAGTTCCAATTATTGTTTTATCGGCACGTACAAATGAATTAGATAAAATAATCGCTTTAGACGGTGGCGCAAATGATTATATTACCAAGCCCTTTAGTTCGGGCGAACTTTTAGCAAGAGTCAGAGCTGCACTTCGTAATAATCGTTTTAGTGCGGATGAAGGTAGATTACCGGGCGGTAAGTTCACAGTAAAGGATTTAGAGATTGATTATGATGCACGGCAGGTGTTTATAAAAGGCGAGGAAATACATCTAACACAAACCGAGTACAATATTGTTGCGCTTCTTTCGGAAAATTGCGGTAAAATGATAACATATGCTGCAATTATTAAAGCTATTTGGGGTGACTATCCTACGGAAAACAACATTAAAAAACTTCAAGTTAATATGGCAAATATCAGGAAGAAGTTCGGCGACAAACCCGGCGAACAAAATTACAT
>JAGBXM010000041.1 GCA_017629275.1 Clostridia bacterium | reverse complement strand
TATTCCAGCGCTTTTTGCCCTTTTTTCTTTGGTGGGCGATAGCCCACCTGCAGAAAAGAAGAACAAAAATCACTTGAAATCTTCTCTCTTTGAGGTCAAAGATTTTTAAAAGCAGCGGATTTTCGGTCAACCGAGGCAAACACGCAGCCAATACTGTATGTATTGGCGAGTATTTTAACAATGGGTGAGCGGAAATCCGCCTTTTAAAAACAGATTCGGATTACTCGCGTCACCTTAGGGTGACACGACTCGAACCTGTTACGCCTGCGAAACAAAATTTTCCTTAATACATCGCCTCAAAACTTGAAATACGAAAGTATTCCTGCGTTTTGTCGGCTTCGTCTTATGAAAAATTTTCTGTTTAGCAGGTCGAAGAATTTCTGCCGCCGAATTTAATATTCGGCGAAGCGTGAAATTTGCAGCAAGGCTGTCGCCTTGCAAAAATGAACGCAAAGCCTAAATTTAAAGGCGGCGTGCGAAATCGTGATAGGTTCGAATCCTGTCACCCTAGTGTCACACTATGTTTATAATTATACAATTTTCGACAAAAAAATGTAATAAGCAAAATCTACAAATATTTACCACAAATTATTGTAAAATGAATATAAAATGACACTTTAGCATTATTTTCACCCAAATTATTGGCATTTTATTACAGCTTTAAACATTTATCGCAAAAATAAACCGCTCCGTGAATTTCACGAAGCGGTAGTTTTTGTGCAAAGAAACTATTACTTTTTCTCAGAAAATACCTTATTGATAACAACCGTCGAAAGAATGATAACACCGATAATAACGAAAATTACCAACATACCTCTGCCCATGTGACCGAGCATCTCAACGGCACGGTTAAGGTCAAAGGACAAAACTTCCATTTCTTCTTTAAACATTTCGACATAAGCGCCGAAATCGATCCATTTAGCTAAAAACATAACCAAAATCCTCCTTATCCAAAGATGTTAAGGATGATACCGCCTGCAATAACCGAGGCGATCTGACCCGAAACGTTTACACCGATGGAATGCATAAGCAAGAAGTTCTGCGGATCCTCCTGAAGGCCCATCTTGTGAACGATACGGCCCGACATCGGGAATGCCGAAATACCGGCGGCACCGATCATGGGGTTGATTTTCTGCTTCAGGAAAAGGTTCAACAATTTTGCAAACAGAACACCGCCTGCAGTGTCAACGATAAAGGCGATAAGTCCGAGACCCATAATAAGAAGGGTCTGAGGCTTTAAGAACTGCTCGTCGGTCATATTGAAGGCAACCGAAATACCGAGGAAAATGGTGATAAGGTTGGCCAGAACCTTCTGTGCAGTTTCCGACAGCGAATCAAGCACACCGCACTCACGGATAAGGTTACCGAACATCAGGAAACCTATAAGCGCCGTGGCCTGCGGAATAATAGCCGAAGCTACCACCGTAATGATTATGGGGAACATAATTCTGGTGGTCTTAGAAACCGACTTCTGCTCGTAAGGCATACGGATAAGACGCTCTTTTTTGGTGGTGAGCATCTTGATAACGGGCGGTTGAATAACGGGAACAAGCGCCATATACGAATAAGCGGCAACGGTGATAGGACCGACAAACTCCGACTTCAAGGCGTTGGCAACGGCAATGGAGGTCGGGCCGTCTGCGGCACCGATGATAGCGATAGAAGCGGCGTCGTTATCCTTAAAGAATATCGAAGCCATACATAACGTGAAGAAGATACCGAACTGCGCCGCGGCACCGAAAAGCATCAGCTTCGGATTGGTAAGCAACGGACCGAAGTCAATCATCGCACCGATACCGATAAACAAAAGCAACGGGAACAGTTCGTTGGCAATACCTGCCTCATAAAGTTCTCTGATAGGGCCGGTCAACGCATCCGAAAAAGGAATGTTGACAAGCAAGGTGCCGAATCCCATCGGCAGAAGCAAGGTGGGTTCCATTTCTTTCTTGATTGCAAGATAAATGAGCAGTCCGCCGATGCAGAGCATAATTATCTCGCCAAGACCGAAATGAGCAAGATTCTTATAAAGAATATCCATTTCTCTAACCTCCGATAAAATTTTATCCGTACCATTTTAACATTTTTGCCTTATAAAATCAATAGACATTATCAACAAATTGTCCTTAATGTTTTTGCCGATATATTTTTGACTTGCAAGAAGACAATACAGACATTATAATAAAGAGTAATTAATATAGTATCTGTTAAAAGAGGGATTTTATGAGAATCGTCATCAAGGTCGGCACATCAACGCTGACCCACAAAACAGGAAATTTGAATATCCGCCACGTTGAAAAGCTCTGCCGAGTAATGAGTGACCTCAAAAATGCAGGTCACGAGTTGATACTCGTCTCGTCGGGTGCTATCGGTATGGGTGTCGGCAAATTGGGTCTTAGCGAAAAGCCTCAGGATATGCCGACCAAACAGGCGGCCGCCGCCATCGGTCAATGTGAACTGATGTATATTTACGACAAAGAGTTTTCGGAATACGGCCACGTTATTGCACAGATACTGCTTACGGGCAGTGATTTGTCGGATGACGTCCGAAATCAGAACTTCTGCAACACGCTCAACCGCTTGTTGGAGTTGGGTGTTTTGCCCGTCATTAACGAGAACGATACCGTTTCGACCGAAGAGATCAAGGTCGGTGACAACGATACACTTGCCGCCATCGTCGCGGTTGAATCCAAGGCCGACCTTTTGATACTGTTGTCCGATATTAAGGGACTTTACACCGCCGACCCGCATAAAGACAGTTCCGCAAAACTCATTTCCGAGGTCAATGAAATGACCGACGAAATTATCTCTTTGGGCGGTGGCGCAGTTTCTTCTTTAGGTACGGGCGGAATGCAGACCAAGCTTCGCGCCGCCGATACCTGTATGAAGGTCGGTATTGATATGGTAATCACCGACGGTAACGATCCCGAAGCACTTTACGGTATAGCCGAAGGTCAGCTCATCGGTACCAGATTTTACGGAAAGCGGTGACAAAATGACCACCATCGAAATATTAAAAAAGGCCAAGCAATGTAAAGTGGCCGTCGCCGCAGCGTCAAGCGACCAACGAAACCAAGCATTGCTCAAAATGGCCGAAAGCTTAAAACTTCATTGTGAAGAAATAATCACGGCCAACGCTATTGATATTGAAAATGCAAAGGATAAGATTTCCCCCGTTATGATCGACCGTCTGACCCTGACCGAAGGTCGCATTTTCGCAATGGCCGACGCTATTGTCGACGTCACCCGTCTCCCCGACCCCGTCGGCAACGTCATTTCGACCGTCGACCGACCCAACGGGCTTGAAATAACAAAAGTTTCGGTTCCTTTGGGGTTACTTGCAATGATATACGAAAGCCGACCCAACGTCACGTCGGATGCCGCCGCCTTGAGTCTTAAGGCAGGTAACGTCTGCGTGTTGCGCGGCGGCAAGGAAGCCATAAACTCCAATATGGCCATTGCCAAAGCACTTCGTGAAGGTGTGAAGGCGACAGGTCTGCCCGAGGATGCTATATCACTAGTAACCGACACCTCGCGCCAAAGCGCCACCGATTTAATGACGGCCATCGGCCTTGTCGATATGCTTATCCCCAGAGGCGGTGCAGGACTTATCCGTTCCTGCGTCGAGAATGCCAAGGTGCCCTGCATTGAAACGGGTACGGGTATCTGCCACGTTTATGTAGACGAGTTTGCCGACCAAGAGAAGTCACTCAATATTATCGAAAACGCTAAAACCAGCCGTCCTTCGGTCTGCAACGCCGCCGAGGTTTTACTTGTTCACAGCGCCGTTGCCGATAAAATCTTGCCGCAAGTCAAGCAAAGATTGGTCGACGAAAGAGCCAAAAAAGGCCTTATTCCCGTCGAACTCCGTCTTGACGAAAGAGCGCTTGAAATTATCGACGGCACCCCCGCTTCGGACACCGATTTCGATACCGAATTTCTGGATTATGTTCTCGGCGTCAAGGTCGTTGACAGTATAGACGAGGCCATCAGCCATATTTCAGCGCACTCGACCGGTCACAGCGAATGTATCGTGACCGAAAACAGCGATAACGCAGACCGTTTCACCCTGCTTATTGACAGTGCCGCGGTCTACGTCAACGCATCGACAAGATTCACCGACGGCGGTGAGTTCGGTTTGGGCTGTGAAATGGGTATTTCGACCCAAAAGCTTCACGCCCGCGGTCCTATGGGACTTAAAGAACTGACCTCCTACAAATACATCATCCGCGGCAACGGACAAACGAGGTGACAAAATGGGGAAAATAGGCTTTATAGGTTGCGGAAATATGGGCGGAACGCTGGCTAAGGCGGCCGCTAAAACGGGACATTCGGTTTTACTTTCCGATTACGACCAAAACAAACTGAATACCGTAGCGAAAGAACTGAACGCCACCGCTTCAACCAATGAGGAAATAGTCACCACCTGTGACCTTATATTCTTAGGTGTAAAACCGCAGGTACTTGCCAACGTTTTGGAGCCGCTCAAAAACGCGGTCAAAAACCGAAAGGACCACTTCTGCCTTGTTTCAATGGCGGCAGGCGTAACGCTCGAACGCTTGAAGGAACTTTTAGGCGGTGACTATCCTGCCATACGCATTATGCCCAACACCCCTGCGGCGGTCGAAAGCGGAATGATACTTTACTGCAAAAACGACAAGGCGACCGACTCCGACGTCGGGCTTTTTCTTGACTCTATGAAAAAGGCGGGTATCTGCGAAGCTTTGGACGAAATGCTTTTCGATGCAGGCACCGCCGTTTCGGGTTGCGGACCCGCTTTCTGCTATATGTTTATCGAGGCACTTGCCGACGGTGGCGTTAAAGCAGGACTTTCAAAAGAAACCGCATTGAAACTTGCCGCTGGGACCGTTCTCGGTGCAGGTAAGATGGTGCGTGATACAGGTATCGACCCCGAAGCCCTCAAAACCAACGTCTGCTCTAAAGGCGGCAGTACCATTGAGGGTGTAAAGTCGCTTGATGCCGACGACCTTAACGGTATAATTCAAAAGGCGGTCACCGCTTCCTTTAACCGAACTCGGGAACTCGGGAAAAATTAAATTTTAAAACAACAAAAACGCAGGTGTGCAATGCACATCTGCGTTTTTTAACTGTCATAAGAATCACTGTTCTTGATTCTTGATATAAGACACCAATTCTTTCATATCTTTACGCTTTTTCTCGCGCAATTTATCGTCCTCTTTGGCATAGCCTAAAGTAATAACCAGCCTTACAGGTGCCGAAAGAGAGCATATTTCGCGAACCGTTTTGTCGTCAAACCATCCCAAAATGCAGGTCGAAAGTCCCACTTCGCAAGCCTCGGCAGTAATATATGCCGATAAGATACCGATATCAATAGAACGGTAATCGTTACCCTTGACCTTTGAACCAAAGGCCGCCGTTTTAACGTAAGCCTCCTCCGAAATGACCAACATCACGGGCGCATCCGAAGCAAAACGGTTCATTCCCATTCCCTGACAGGCCTTGGCCACCTTTAAAGCGGCCTCACCCTCACAAACAGTAATGTGATATGGCTGACCGTTACAGGCCGACGGCGACAGCCTCGCCGCCTCTAATATCATATCTAATTTTTCGCGTTCAACCGACCGTGCGGCATTGAAACTCCTACACGACTGTCTAAGCTTTGTAATTTCAGTAAAATTCATAATCTACTCCTTATCGATAACACCAACGGTGTTTTTTAAATGATTCAGCGCGAAATACCAATGAGGGTCAACGGCAGAAAAAAGCAACACAAAAATATAGGAATTGAAAAGCACCGAGGATACCTCCGTTATGAACACTAATTAAAAATAATTGTACCAAATACAACCAAAACTGTCAATAAGGTATAGTCAACATAAAACGAACATTTGTAGTCAACATAAAACGAACATTGTGTTGCATATCATCATTGCGAAAACAATGGATAAAAAAATGGACTTGCTTTCACAAGTCGATTTTTTGGTGGGAGCAGGTGGATACTCTGCGTCGGTGTGATTTCGACCGCTCCGAGCGGTACCCGAAATCACTACCTTACTCGAGACTTTGGCAGTCCCAAAAGGCTATCGCGCCTTTTGGGCTGCGTCGACGTCCCACCTTCGGTGGTCCTCATCTCAACCTTACATCCACAAAACAAAAAACCGACCTATTGGTCGGTTTCTTGTTTTGGTGGGAGCGGGTGGATTCGGACCACCGAAGGCAAAGCCAACAGATTTACAGTCTGCCCCCTTTGGCCACTCGGGAACACTCCCATATTTAATTATGCGCCCTTCTAAAAAGGTGGAGCTGGTTGACGGACTTGAACCCCCGACCTGCTGATTACAAATCAGCTGCTCTACCAACTGAGCTAAACCAGCATTTGACTCACTTGAGCGCCTAAATAATATAACACAACCAACTTCAAATGTCAACATTTATTTTTATAATTTTTCATAATTTTATTCACATCGATCCTAAAGTTCAAAAACAACAGCCGACATCAGCCCAAACAAGCAGTTGAAATGCTTAATGATCTATGATAAACTATTGTATAGATATTACTTATAAGAAGAGGAAATCATTATGCTTAACTGTAATGTTAAAACCTACGGTGCCGTAGGCGACGGGATAGCCAAAGATACTTTAGCCGTTCAAGCTGCTATTGACGACTGCTCGGCTCACGGCGGCGGACGGGTCACTTTGGCCGAAGGTCACTTTCTGTGCGGCAGAATAGATTTAAAAAGCGGTGTCGAACTCCATCTTGAACGCGATGCCGTTTTGTTGGGCTCGACCGACGTCAACGATTTCCCCGAAGTTGTAACCGAATTCTGGAAAACCGAATACGCGCCCAGATTTAACAAACGTTGCTTTATTTATGCCGAAAACTGCGAAGATATCGCAATCACGGGCCGCGGTGTTATTGACTGCCGGGGTCACGCTTACGTAGTCCCTATGACCGAGGAAGAAATTGCCGCCAAACCGACTATGTCGTATGCGCGCAAGCCCTTCCCCCTGCCCGAAGGAAGTGAACCTATTTCCGAAGAGGTCACGATGATAGGTATTTATCCCCATCCGTTGGACCCCCGTTGCACCAGCCTTGCCCCTGCCCGAGTTGTAATGCTGATGGGTTGCACCAACGTACTCATTGAGGACGTTACTATGCGTAACCAACCTGCAGGTTGGAGCTATTGGGTCTCGGGCTGTTACAACGTACATTTCCACCGTGCGCAGATTCTCGCCGCAGTCGATATGCCGAACAATGACGGAATCCACATCAACTGTTGCCGTAACGTAACGGTTTCCGATTGCAACATCACCTGCGGTGACGACTGCATCGCCGTCCGTGCCTACTCGGCACCTTTAGGCAAAAACACGGTCACCGAAAAGGTTGCGGTTACCAACTGCAATCTGACCAGCCACACCTGTGCCGTTCGTGTCGGTTGGATAAACGACGGCGTGATGAGGGATTGCACCTTCTCAAATCTAAATATCACCGAATCGAGAACAGGTCTTTGTATGTATCTCCCCTCCAACCCTGCCAAGGCGCGTATGAGCGACCAGGGATTTGAGGCCACCTTGATCGAAAACATCAGTTTTTCAAATATCACCATCGACCGCTGCTACGCACACCCCATCCGCATTCAGATCGAAGAACACAACCTTTGTACCGCCATCCGCAATATATATTTCAGCGGTATTCACGCTTTTTCGGCAGGAATGCCCCGGGTCAGCGGACGTGAGGACTGTCACGTACAGAACGTGTCGTTCAACGACTGCCACTTCTCACACCTGCGCTTTGAGGATATCCCCACAAAATTTGCCGAACGTATGGCAAAACAGGGTCTCAGCTTAGAGCAACCTGTTTTCCGTTATGTCGACCAGCTTCATATGAGCGCCACCTTCTTTTCCGTACTGTAAAAAATTTAACCTCAGAGGTGAATTATGGCCAATATCATCTATACCCCAAAATCGGTCGACGACCCTAAAAACAATCCGCAAAGAATATATTTCTCCTGTCATAAGTCCGACATTGGTCTTTTTGACCGAATTGCCGCCGATATTCACCGCTTTGCACCCGATGCGGTTATAGCACATCTCGATTTTTCCGAAGAGAAAACAACCTACGACCATTTGAATGAGCTTGACGATTTTCATCTTATCGTTATCCCTATAACCGAAAATTGGGTCAACTCACCCGACGGCTCGTACACACAGGAGTTTTCTTATATAACCGATCGGCACAAGGCCGTTTTGCCGTTGCTTTTCGATCCAAAGTTGGAAGCTAAGTTTAACGAAAAATCCGAAAAAATGCAATATTTATCGGTAACCGACCCCGATTATCCCGAAAAGCTGCAACGTGCTTTGGCCAACCTGCTGATCGACCCCGAACTCACCGACACCATTAAAAAAATATTCACACACAAAATGTTTGCAAGTTATTGCAAAGAGGATGTCGATAAAGTTCAGGAACTCATCCGCCTCATCCACACCTACGACGAATTCCGTCAGGTGTCGATATGGTATGACAAATATCTGCCCACAGGACGCAATTTTTTAGACTCGATCTTCAAAAATCTTGACGACAGCCATATTTTCGGTCTGACCGTCACTCCAAGTCTTATAAACCGCGAAAACTTCGTCAAGAGTGACGAATACCCCCACGCCGTACTCAACAATAAGAAAATAGCTATTTTCGAGATGGCGCCGACCGACCGTGACTCCTTGTCCACCAACTTCGACGGCATTGAAAAATATGCATGGCAACAGTCGGTCGACAAGCGTAACGTTCTCGAATTTTTCCGCAAAGTTTTAAAAGAAAGCCAAGGCAACCGAGTGGCCCTCCCCAAGGATAAACTTGATTATTATTTAGGCCTTGCCTATTTAAACGGCACTTTTGTCGAAATCGACAGTAAGTACGCCATCAAAAAGCTTGACACTTTGTCGGACAATGGCGATATCGACGCCACGTTGGAGCTCATCAATATCTACCGCTACGGAAAAGGGGTCGCACGCAATCTTGACACTGTCAAGCATTACTGCTTCAAGCTGCTCAACCACCTCGAAAAGCAGTTCCGTGTTTGCTACAACGCAATGAGCAAGGACCGCTTTATGCCGATGCACCTTACAAGCGAAGTCCAACGTCAGACCTTTTTTGATAATACCGACCGTCTCGGCGACTGCGCATTGGAAATCGTACATCACGGCATCGACTTCGCACGTCTTTTGCGTGACGAAGGCCTTGTCGCCGATGCCGAAAAATGCTACCGCAAAACCTTAAAAGTAATCGACGACGCCGACGGCATTGCGTCAAAACTTGAAATAGGCAAAAGGTTCCGCACCCAGGTCGAAACCGAACTGAATCTAACCTTGTTGGCCGCCAATAAGCCGTATGATGCAATGCACGTGACGTGGCAGAGGGCCGTCGAAGAGTACGAAAACGATACCATGAACCCCGACGTTGCCATCAACACCGCCAACTGCGGCAGAACCTACGGATTCCAGCTTTTGCAAAAAGGCGACCATCAGAAATGTCGCGAAGTTTTAATGACGGTCCTCTCAATTTCAGCCGTTTGGTCTAAACTGAGACCTGTGTTCGAATGTGAACTTTGCTCTTTACGTGACCTCGGCCGTCTTAGTTTGGAACAAAAAAATCCCGAAGAAGCGTTGACTTGGTTTGCCCGCGAACTCAACGCACTGGAAAAATCCAAGTTCAGTTTTGACGACAACCCTTATATGAAGTTCTTCCTCCCCTGGGCGTTCTTGAATATCGGCCAGGCATACTCTCATCAGGAGAATTATCAAGAGGCACTCAAATGTTACCTGGCAGGGCTGACTTCTGCCTCAAAGCTTGAAAAGGATTTTGGTGATAAGGCCAACACGGATGATTATCCTATAACCTTTTTACAGATCTATGCTACCGGCTACGGTCATATTGCCGACTACGAATTCTCCGGTCCGTGCAACGATTTTATAACCGATATCGAAGGTATTGTAGAACGCTTCAGCAAAGTGAAATTCCACGGTTTATATAAAACAACTTCCAAACAACACCTTGACAACCTGCGAAAATACGCTGAACATTTCAGAAAGTTTAATTAAAGGTTAGAGTGCCTATGTCTGATAAACCTATTGAAAACAACTATAAAAAGAACCCCGACCTCAACGTACCGTTTAATTACAACGGAGAGACCTGCCACGTTGAGCTCAAGCCCTTCACGGTATTGGTATTGAACGACGAACAAAAAATCAAATTTACAACCCGTGTAAAAAGTTACTGTGACTGTTTTGCCTTTTTAAACGGTGTGCTTTACTTCGGAACACGTGTCGGCGAACTTTTCGGTTACCACATAAGAACGGATAAAAGAGTTTGCTGTATGTTCATCGACAATCAAGCGCAAGACTACCTTGAAGAAACGTACCGAAAAAACCCTATGCTACAGCTTGTCAGAGAAAAAAGATTAACGGGCTACTACCCTGACCTTCCTGAGATAAATGCCATGAATGCTGTTGTCGAAAAAAATGCGATAACAAGACTTGCCGTATACCAAAACTATATTTTGGCCGCCGACCTGTCGGGCAGAATAAGTATGATCGACACCATAAGCCACAAAAGGATCAAATCGTTCAAGGTCGAAGGCGCTGTGTCGCTCTTGAAGGTTAACGGGAACAAGCTTTACGTTGAATATGTCGTCGACAACTATATCCCCGACCCCGAGTATATGGAACAGATCAAAGAAGCTTTTGCGACCTCATTTGATTTGCAATAGCACAAATTTAAATTTTTTAGTGACAAATCAAACTGCTTGTGCTATAATCAATATGATAATCTGATAAATCAAGATTTTTAAAACAAATTTGGAGACGTGTTATGAACATTCAGTATCTTAAAGAAATAACCGACGTTTTGGCTGACTTTATGAAGGAAAACGGCTACACCGCCGAAAACGAACAGCTCGGCACCTTCAAGGGTGAGACCAAGACCTATAAAATAAAATACGATGAGGAAAAGAAGCTTTATTCGGTCAACGTTGCCGCCGCTGACAGTGAAGATTTCAAAGAACTCAGTTCCTGGTACTTTGACGAAGCCAACCACGGTGCAAAGGATACAATGTGCATCGGCGAAGACTTTATGGAGTCGATTGCCAAGGATGCCGGTATCACCGCCGTCAAAAAGGCCGACGGAACGACCAAGGATGTTGTAATGCCCGAAAAAGCGGTCATCGGTACCGAACCCGGCATCGAAGCCTTCACACAAAAGTTCCTCGCCACCTTCCCCCAATATAAAGAAACCTACAAGGCAATGGTTGCCAAATACGGCGACTTCCTTTATGTTGAATTCTACCGTCAGTACGGTATAGAAAAGCTTCAGGAACTTATGGCCAACGAAACCGCCAACAAAAAGCAACTCACAAAATATTGGAAAATGCTCGGTGATATGCATTATGAGGGCGAACTCATTGTCGGTGACCTCATCTGCACCGTTATAATCGCAGGTACCTTTAAGGGTGACGTTGCCGCTTTTGACGCAGCTGCCGAAAAGTATCTTGCCGACTATCCCTTCTTAAAATCTTCGGGTCGCGCTTCGGTTGCCGACTACAAAAACAACCGTAAGCTCCGCAAACTCATCGAAGGCTAAAAAACCGAACCAAAAAACGCACCTTGTGTCAAAAGACACAAGGTGCGTTTTTTACTTGACGACGTCGATTTTCTTTATAGCATAATACTTTAAAATACGGATAACGTCCTCGGTAATGACCTCGCCGCTCATAACGGGAGGCACCGCAGGAGGACACGCAACGTTGGGCGCCGCACAAATGCCACCCAATGCCGACTCGATATCCACCGTTTCCTGAGGAGCAAAAATTGCTTCTCTGATACTCAATTTTGAAACGCACTCTTTGAATTTAAAAAACTTTCGGTCGACCGTCCGACCTGTTTTGAGCATCAAAAAAGTCTTTTTTATGCATTCAAAATCCGTTTCGTTATTGCAAGGACTAAACATCAAAACCGCTACGTCGCGGTCATAAAACTCACATTCGACCCCTTGTTCACGAAGTTTTACGGCAATTTCCTCACCGCTAAAGCCCGACTTTAAGCAATCAACCGTTATTTTAAGCGGTTCATCACCCAAAAGACTCCAACCAAATGTTCTAAGCGTTTCTTTGAGCTTGGCAACGCGTTCCGCCGTCTTGGATAACTTGACTCCAAAACCGTCGCTCAACTCCAAATTGCACAAATCAAGCGACTGCAGTATCAGATACGACGGACTGGTCGATGCAAAGACCGACAAAAACCGCCGCGCATTATTTTGAAAATTGTCAGGCGCATTACGGCTTACGTGCAGATAAGCACCGCCCGTCAGCACGGGCAAAGTCTTATGAGCCGAATCACAACACATATCGGCACCCAAATGAATCGGATGCTTTGACTCTTTTAAAAATCCAAGATATGCCCCGTGTGCATTGTCGACCAATAACGGAACACCGAATGAATGGCAGACCTCAGAGAGGCCCTTTATATCCTGCACGTTGCCTAAGTAATCGGGCGAGGTCACATACACCGCCGACGGCAATTCTGCCATTAACTGCAGTTTTTCTCTCAAACTATCAACCGTAACCTGACAGGCACATATATGCTCGGCCTCTTCGGGGTAAAGCCACTCAACCGTTAAATCAAGCAATGCCGCACCGTATAAAAACGCTTTGTGAACGTTGCGCGCCGCCAGAACGGTTTTGGATTTTCCGTTTGTGGCGATTGCAAGCATAGCCTTTATGCACAGCGACGACCCTTCGGTCGAATAATAGGTGTGCGCCGTTTTAAAGATTTCGGTTGCGTTGTTTTCACTTTCGAGAATAATACCCTCAGGACTATACAAAACGTCGGCACCGTTCACTTCGGTTATGTCTAACTGCTCAACACCTAAAACACTCACACCCTTGTGACCGGGCATATGCAGACGCGAAACACCGCTTTCAGCATACTTTTTCACAAAATCAACTATCGGTGTGTTCATTCTTCGGCCTCTGCAACCTTGATCATAACGGCACATTCCATTCTCTTTTTAAAGAGTTCGCAGCCGTATTCGTAAACACCGCTGATCTTACCCGTTGCGTGGTAAGAGTTGGCGGCACAACCGCCCGAGCAATAAAGCTTGGCCCAGCAATCCTTACATTCGGGACGTGCATAGGCATTGCAACTTCTGAATTCGTCCTGCGCCGCCTTGTTGGTAACACCCTTCCACACATCACCGAGGCTGTATTTGGGGTCACCGACAAACTGATGGCACGGATAAAGCTCACCCCACGGAGTGACCGCCATATATTCGGTACCCGAACCGCAACCCGTGATACGTTTATAAATACACGGACCCTCGGTCAGGTCGATCATATAATGGTAGAACGTAAAACCGTTACCCGCTTTCTTGCGGCGGATCATCTCAACGGCCAACTTTTCATACTGTTCGAAAAGCTTGGGCAGATCGGCTTCGGTCAACGCATACGGGTCTCCCGGTGCGCAAACGACGGGCTCCATACTGAGTTCCTTAAATCCCAGGTCGGCCATATGTAAAATATCTTCGGTAAAGTCAACGTTATTGTGGGTAAAGGTGCCGCGCATATAGTAGTCCTTGCCGCCGCGTTTTTCAACAAGCCGCTTGAACTTCGGCACAATGTCCTCATAACTGCCCTTGCCATTGTAATACTTTCTGAAATGGTCGTGAACGCTTTGACGTCCGTCAAGACTCAAAACGACGTTGCACATTTCCTTATTTAAATAGTCGATGATCTCATCGTCCAACAAAACACCGTTGGTGGTAAGCGTAAACCGGAAGTTCTTGTTGTGTTGCTTTTCCACCTGTCTTGCATATTCAACCAACTGCTTGACAACGTCCCAATTCATTAACGGTTCGCCGCCGAAGAAGTCGACCTCCAGATTTTTACGGGTGCCCGAATTGGCAATAAGAAAATCAAACGCCTGTTTTCCGACCTCAAAGCTCATCAAAGCACGGTCACCCTGATATTTACCCTGACTCGCAAAACAGTACGAGCAGTTCAAATTGCAGGTATGAGCCACGTGCAGACACATCGCCTTGACGACGTTGGAATTATTCTTGAAATCTATTGCAAGATTCTCATAAACGTCCTCGGAATACAGTTTGCCCTGTTTTTCAAGCTCGGCAATGTCACCCAAACACTCTTTGACCTCATCGGCATTAACGTCGGGCTGATCTTTATATTTTTTAAGAATATACTCGGTTATTTCCTCGGCGGTATTTGACTTATACATCGAAATAATGTCATAAGCCACCTCGTCAACCGAATGTACCGACCCACTGCAGGTATCGAGTACGATATTATAACCGTTAAGCTTATAGCAATGAACCATAATTTTTTCTCCAATACACAAAAATGCCGCCCCGAATAAAAGGCGGCATTTCGTAAACTTCAAAGATTACTTATCAGCGTTTTCGCACTTCTGGTTTGCAACGCCGCAAGAGGTTTTGCAAGCCGACTGGCAAGAAGTCTGGCATTCGCCGCAACCGCCGGTCTTAACGCTTTTCTGCATATCTCTGGTTTCGATAGTCTTAATTCTGCTCATTTTCAAAACTCCAATCTGTATAGACTAACGGAAAACTCCGTTCTTAACGCAATAATTTTATCACAGAGCCGTCGCTCTGTCAAGTAGTAAACACCAAATCTTAACGCTCTTCGCGGAAATAAGGTAAACCGAGACTCTGCGGAGGCTGGTTCTCCTTCTTGTTGCGAATACTTGTGATAATGAGAACAATAATGGTAACAACATAAGGCAACATACGCAGTATAGGCGTGGTCGACATTGTAAGGTTTACAAAGTCAAGGTTGGCAAGCATTGAGCTGCAGCTGAACAGTATACCGAATACAGTCGAACCGAGAATCGTAATATGCGGACGCCACAGTGCAAATATAACGAGCGCAATGGACAGCCAACCAAATGCCTCAAGACTCTTGTAAGCATCACCCGAAGCGGCAAAGTCAACGATGTAATAAAGGCCGCCCAAGCCTGCGATACCGCTGCCTATGCAGGTTGCAAGATACTTATATTTGGTAACGTTAATACCGACCGCGTCGGCCGTTGCAGGGTTCTCACCGATGGCACGAAGATTAAGACCGACCTTGGTGTGATACAAAACATAAGAAGCAACAATAGCAATAATGATTGCCAAAAAGAACATAATACCCAGCTTTTGCATCGAAGAAAGGCCCATTTCCTGCCACATCTTCAGATTCTGATAGAAAGGAAGTCTGAAGCAGGTTTTAGGAGTGGTAAGATACTGCGTCTGCTGTAATTTAGCCATAATGGTCCAGGAAAGACCTGCTCCGAAGGTGGTCAGAGCAAGACCTGTAACGTTCTGATTACAGCGCAAGGTGACGGTCAGGAAGCTGTAAATAAGTCCCATAAGCGCCGCCGATATAAACGAGAAGATAATTCCGATAGCGACCATCAAAAACGGATCCATTCCCGATTTGCCGATAACGTTAAGGATAGCACAGCCGCCTGCACCGCCCATACACATAATACCGGGGATACCGAGATTCAAGTGTCCCGACTTTTCGGTGATGATCTCACCCGTCGAGCCGTAAATAAAGGTAGCACCGAAAGCAAGAGCCTCTATAAAGAAGTTAAGCCATTCCATTATTTAGCCTCCCCTTTCGCGTGTTTTTTACTTTTTCTGAAGTGTACTTCGTAATTCAGGAAGAATTCACAACCGATGATGAAGAACAGAATGATACCGACAATGATATTGGGCATAGCACCCTGAACGTCAAAGGTTTCGGAGATCTGTCCTGCACCGGTTTGCAGGAAAATAACAAGACCTGCGGTGATAACCATAAACAAGGGGTTGAATTTTGCCAACCACGAAACCATAATGGCGGTAAAGCCCTGACCGCCGATAGCGTCAGAGGTTATCGAGTGGTCGAGACCTGCACCGATAAGAAAACCGGTCAGACCGCAAAGAATACCCGAAATGATCATAGTTCTGATAACGACCTTTTTAACGTTGATACCAACGTATCTTGCGGTGCGTTCACTTTCACCGACGACCGAAATTTCATAACCCTGCTTACTCTGTTTGAAGTAAACGCAAAGGAAAGCCGTCAACAAAACTGCAACAATGATTATCAATAAATATTGGTGACCGAGTATGGGAAGTCGGCAGGCATCCAAAACACCCAGTGCGTTACCGCTCGGTACCCACAAAAGCAACACAAAGTTGACAAGGAAGGTCGCAACGTAGTTCATCATAAGTGTGAACAGCGTTTCGTTGGTGTTCCAAACAGCCTTGAAAACGGCAGGAATAAACGCCCAGACAGCACCCGCAATAATGGCGGCAATCAACATAAGAACTATAAGCAACGCGGGATGAAGCTTTCCACCAAGGTAGAAAGAGATCGAAACCGCACCAAGCATACCGACCAGAGTCTGACCCTCGGCACCGATGTTCCAGAACTTCATTCTGAAGGCAGGGGTTACGGCCAACGAAATGCAAAGCAAAACGGCGAGGTCCTTAAAATAGGTCCAGACCAACTCGCTCGAGGAGAAAACACCCTCGATAAAGCAACCGTAAAACTCAAAAATTCTCGAAGGATCGGCACTCAACTTTTCGATAAGAAGAAAAGCAAATATACCGCTGACGACAAGGGCGATCAAAACGGCAACGATTCTGACGACTATCGCACGTGTCGTGCTTACAAAACTGCGTTTCGTAATATGTATCAAAGGTTCTTTCATTTCACTTGCCATTGCGATCATTCCTCCGTTCCTTCAGTTTTGGTCATAAGGAAACCGATTTCCTCTTTTTTAGCCGTTCTTCCGTCAACAATACCGGTAACCTTACCGCCGTTGATAACAAGAATGCGGTCGCAAAGCTCAATAAGAACGTCCAAGTCCTCACCGACGAAGATAACGGCAACGCCGTTTTCCTTCTGCTTGTTGAGAAGATTGTAGATCATATAAGACGAGTTAATATCAAGTCCTCGCACGGGGTATGCCGCCATAAGTACACTGGGAGCCGCGGCGATTTCACGGCCGACGAGAACCTTCTGAACGTTACCGCCCGAAAGTCGGCTGACGGGGGTTTTGGTAACGTCGGGCGTTACGACTTCAAGTTCCTGAACGATGTGCTCGGCCAGGTCGGTCGGTTTTTTACGGTCAACAAGAACCGAAACACCCTTTCGGTAAGAACGAAGCATCATATTATCGGCAATGCCCATACTTCCGACAAGTCCCATACCCAAGCGGTCCTCAGGAACAAACGAAAGTCTGACGCCGAGATCTCTTATCTGAATGGGGGTCTTGTTTCTCAAATTTTCCTCAGCACCCGTTTTGGGGTTGTTGTAGATAATAGCACCGTCGGTAACGGGTTGGAGACCTGCAATGGCTTCGAGCAATTCCCTCTGTCCACTGCCTGCAATACCTGCGATACCCAAGATCTCACCGCCGTTGGCCGTAAAGGTCACCTTGTCAAGAACGGTGGCGCCCTCTTCGTTGACACTGCAAAGATTGTCAACCATAAGACGGGGCTCGGCATTTTTAGGTTCGCTTCGCTCAATATTAAGCTCAACCTTTTTACCGACCATCATTTCGACCAGTTCGCCTTCGCTGGTATTGGCCGTCTCAACCGTGGCAATGTGTTCGCCCTTACGCATAACAGCAACACGGTCGGATATCGACAGAACCTCGTGAAGCTTGTGAGTGATAATGATAATCGACTTGCCGCTATTCCTCATTTTGCGAAGGACAGCAAAAAGCTTTTGTGTCTCCTGCGGAGTCAGAACGGCGGTCGGCTCGTCAAGGATAAGTATATCGGCGCCGCGGTACAAAACCTTGATGATTTCAACGGTCTGTTTTTCGGAAACCGACATATCGTATATTTTTTTCTTGGGGTCAATAATAAAACCGTACTTTTCGGCAATTTCCGAAACCCGTGCATTGACCGACTTAATATTAAATTTACCCTTTTCATTAACACCGAGAACGGTGTTTTCGGCAGCGGTAAAAATATCAACCAACTTGAAGTGTTGGTGGATCATACCGATACCGTGATCAAAAGCGTCTTTCGGAGAGGCTATTGTGACCTCTTTACCATCGACAAATATTTGTCCTTCATCAGGATAGTAAATACCTGCAAGCATATTCATCAATGTGGTTTTACCACATCCGTTTTCACCGAGAACGGCAAGTATTTCTCCACGGTAAACATCCAGATCAACATTATGGTTAGCAACGGTACTGCCAAAATGTTTGGATATGTTTCTCATTTCAACTGCAACTTGTTTTGCCACGATATTCCTCCGATTTTAACTTTCTTTAATGAACTTTAAATCAGTATGGGCTGCCGCTCAAAGCGGCAGCCTATACCTAATGAAATACTATTTAATTGACTTAAAATGCAATTAGAACTTGCTGTTTACGAGTTCGATGCCATCGATCTGCATATCAAAGTAAGGAGCAGAACGGAAGGAAGACTCGTTGAAGAAGCCGTTTACAACAACCTCAGTGTCGGGAGTGAAAGCAGCATCGGTATCTACGTCTGCAAGATAGGTAGTAACCTTAGCGCCATCCTTGAGGATGAAGTTGTCCTTAGAGGTATCGAATACCTTAAGAGTGCCGGCCTTGAGCTCGTCGATAGCCTTCTTAATAGCGGCTTCGGTGCCCTCTGCAGCAACATTGGTGTTAAGACCGCTCAAAACAACGGAACCGGTAGCGATGGTGCCGGTCCAGTCAGCGTCGATAGCAACACCGGTGTTGACACACTTGATGATGTAGTTGAAGTAGGGAGCCCAGTTGATAGCAGAAGAAATAAGGAAGGTGTTCTCGCCTGCCTCGAAGGTGCTGCCGTTGTAAGAAACGTTGGGGATACCTGCGTCTTCACAAGCGGTAGGAGCGCCGAGCGAGTCAGCGTGCTGAGAAATAAGGTCGCACTTAGCAGCGATAAGAGCCTGTGCGGCAGACTTTTCTTCGTTCTCATCATACCAGGAACCGGTGAACTGAACCTTCATGGTAACGTCGGGGCAAACAGACTTTGCGCCGAGGTAGAAAGAGGTGTAACCGGAGATAACTTCAGCATAGGTGAAAGCGCCGACATAACCGATAAGAGGAGTTGCGCCCTTAAGTTTGCCTGCAGCCTTGATTTCGTTAAGCTTCATACCTGCAGCAACACCTGCAAGATATCTGCCTTCGTAGATGGAAGCAAATGCGTTGTGGAAGTTTGCGAGTTTCTCGGTGTGAGCCATAGTACCGGTAGCATGGCAGAACTGAACATCGGGATACTCTTTTGCTGCCTGGAGCATATAGGTCTCGTGGCCGAAAGAGTCAGCGAAGATGATCTTGCAACCCTTAACTGCGAGGTCCTTTGCTGCCTCATAGCAGTCGTTGGATTCGGGGATGTTTCTCTTCATAATGACCTGATCGTCGGAAAGACCGAGAGCCTTCTTAACAGCCATAACAGCGTTAATAAAGTTAAGGTCATAGGTAGAGTTTTCGTCGTGAAGAAGGATAACGCCAAGTTTGAAATCAGCCTTGACATCGTAATCCTTAACGATTTCGGGAGCTGCGAGCAATGCATCGGTAACAGGAGACTCTGCTTCCTTCTTGCCGCCGCAAGCGGTAACGCCAAGCATCAGAACGAAAATAAGAACGAGTGCGAGAAGTTTTTTCATTTTTCTAACCTCCAAAAGATTTTTATATGTAAATTTCATTTACACCAAAATCAAAAAAAGACCGACCGACCCGAAGACCATAAGCTTGTCCCCTTTTGTCAACGTCGACCTCCTCTTTAAACAAAGATAATGCCAATAATATATTTCTTTTTTATAAGAATATGTTACCACAACATTAAAAGATTGTCAACAAATTTTGACTGATTTTGCATTGGTATACATAATGCTAGAGGTTCAAAACACAAAACACCGATTGGAATAATCCAATCGGTGTTTTTGGAATTTGAAAATTATTTCACAAGCTCGATGATGGCCATCTCTGCTGCGTCGCCGCGGCGAGGGCCGGTCTTGGTGATACGGCAGTAACCGCCGTTCTTCTCAGCATAAGAAGGAGCAATTTCCTCGTAAAGCTTCTTTACGACTTCCTCCTTAGTGATAAAGGCGAGTGCCTGTCTCTTGCTGGCAAGACTGGTGTCTTTTGCGAGTGTGATATATTTCTCGGCAACAGCGCTGACTTCCTTAGCTCTGGTAACAGTGGTCTCGATCTTTCCGTTTTCAAAAAGGAAAGTAACCATAGCTCTGAGCATAGCAGTTCTGTGATCGCTGGTTCTTCCGAGTTTTCTGGTTCCTGGCATTTAACTCACTCCTTAAGTGTCTATTAAAAGCTATTATTCGTCGTCACTCTTCAAAGCGAAGCCAAGAGACTGAAGCTTGGCAACGATTTCTTCAAGAGACTTTCTACCGAGGTTTCTGACCTTCATCATATCTTCCTCGGTCTTTTCGGTGAGGTCTTCGACCGTGTTGATGTTAGCACGCTTCAAGCTATTGAAGCTACGTACCGACAGATCAAGCTCTTCAATGGTCATCTCAAGGATCTTATCCTTGCCGTCACCGGCCTTCTCAACCATAATCTCGCTGTTAGAAGCATCTGCAGAAAGATCGGTGAAAAGCTTGAGATGTTCAGTGAGGATCTTGGCAGACCACGAAATTGCTTCCTTTGCGGTAAGGACGCCGTTGGTCCAGACTTCAATGGTAAGTCTGTCGTAGTCGGTCTGCTGTCCGACACGGGTGTTATCAACGCTGAAGTCAGCCTTGACAACGGGATTGTAAATCGAGTCAACAGGAATGACGCCGATAGGTGTGGTCTCGGTCTTGTTCATTTCGGCCGGAACGTAACCTCTGCCCTTATCGAGGGTCAACTCCATGCAGAGCTTTGCACCCTCGTCCAGAGTTGCAATGTGCAATTCGGGATTAAGGATCTCGACTTCACTGTCTGCCTTGATAGAAGCAGCGGTAACCTCACAGGGACCGGTAGCTTCAACATAAACGGTTTTAACGCTGTCGGAATGAAGTTTTGCGGTCAAGCCTTTGACGTTAAGAACGATCTCGGTAACATCCTCTTTAACGTGAGGAATGGTCGAGAACTCGTGCTGAACACCGTCGATCTTGATCGAAGTAACAGCAACACCCTGCAACGAAGAAAGCAAGGTTCTGCGAAGGCTGTTGCCTATCGTGGTACCGTAGCCTCTCTCCAGAGGTTCAAGGGTGAATCTGCCGTATCTGCCGTCAGGCGTCATATCCAGTGTTTCAATTCTGGGCTTTTCAATTTCTATCATAAAAGCTCCATTTCTCCGCACTTTTTGATGTTTTATTAGTTTAACTGCAACGGTATGTGCGGTGCTCCGCAGCAGCATTTGGACATCAGAAACAAAGAACAGTCCTTATATGGCCTGCCCTCAAAAATGAGGGCAGAAAGCCAATTAAAAGGATTATTATTTTGAATAGAACTCGACGATGAGCTGCTCATCAACGGGAGCGTCGATAGCATCACGATCGGGAAGGTTGACAACCTTAACAGAGAAAGCCTCTGCGTTAGCGTCAAGCCAAGAAGGAACAGGACGACCTGCGTTTGCTTCGATAACTGCCTTGATCTTCTCGGAAGAACGGCTCTTCTCGCAAACGGTGATAACGTCGCCGGCCTTCAAAAGGTAAGAAGCGATGTCAACACGACCGCCGTTTACCTCGAAATGACCGTGTCCGACAAGCTGTCTTGCCTCGGCACGCGAGGATGCAAGACCTGCTCTGTAAACAACGTTGTCAAGTCTGGATTCAAGAATTCTGAGAAGGTTCTCACCGGTAACACCGACTTTACGCTTAGCCATTTCAAAATAGTGGCTGAACTGAACCTCATTTACGCCATAGTAACGTCTTGCTCTCTGCTTTGCGCGAAGATGCAAACCGTACTCGGAAGTTTTCTTACGTCCTTGTCCATGCTGACCGGGAGCATATTCTCTACGGCCAATGGAACACTTTTCGGAGTAGCAGCGCTCACCCTTGAGGAACAATTTCTGACCCTCACGACGGCAAAGTCTGCAAACCGCACCGGTATATCTAGCCATGTATTACACCTCCAAAAAATTAGACACGTCTTCTCTTGGGAGGACGGCAGCCATTGTGCGGAATCGGAGTAACATCTTTGATCATGCTGACTTCGAGACCTGCGGACTGGAGGGCGCGGATAGCAGCCTCACGTCCGGCACCGGGACCCTTGACGTATACTTCAACTGACTTAAGACCGTGCTCCATAGCAGCCTTTGCAGCAGTCTCAGCTGCGCTCTGTGCTGCGAACGGAGTCGACTTTCTGGAACCGCGGAAGCCAAGCTCACCGGCGGAAGCCCAGGAAAGTGCATTACCGTTAACATCGGTAATAGTTACGATAGTATTGTTGAAGGTTGACTGAATATGGGCAGCACCGCGCTCGATATTCTTCTTCTCACGGCGTCTGCGGATAGTTGTCTGTTTAGCCATATTATTCTTCCTCCCCCTTACTTCTTCTTGTTAGCAATGGTCTTCTTGGGACCTTTGCGGGTACGGGCATTGGTCTTGGAGCGCTGTCCTCTTACGGGAAGGCCCTTCTTATGACGGCTGCCACGGAAACTGCCGATTTCGACAAGTCTCTTGATATCGAAAGCGATTGCACGACGGCGATCACCTTCAACCTGAAGATTACGGTCGATATACTCACGAAGTTTCGAGATATCGTCCTCTGAAAGATCCTTTACGCGAATATCAGGATCGATACCGGTTTCTTTAAGGATCTGTTTGGATGTTGTAAGACCAATACCGAAAATGTAGGTAAGTCCGATTTCGACTCGCTTGTTATTCGGAAGGTCAACACCAGCTATACGCGCCATTTATAATGCACCTCTCATTCTAAAGTTGCGCAGGATTAACCCTGGCGCTGCTTGTGATTGGGATTCTCACAGATAACCATGATTTTTCCCTTTCTCTTGATAACTTTGCACTTATCGCACATTTTTTTGACAGAAGGTCTGACTTTCATCTTAATTTACCTCCAAATTGTTAGCCTGACTCACTTTGAACGCCAGGTAATGCGTCCCTTGGTCAGGTCATAGGGTGACATTTCCACCGTTACCTTATCTCCCGGAAGGATACGTATGAAGTTCATACGCAACTTGCCCGAAATGTGAGCAAGAATCTGGTGTCCTCCCTGAATTTCAACCTTGAACATGGCGTTAGGCATTGCCTCAACGACTGTTCCTTCCAATTCAATCATATCCTCTTTGGACATTCAAATCTCTCCTTGACAGTGTCGGCCTTGAAATCACTCAAGGCGTGTCTAATTGATCTGTTGGTTAGCATCTGTTCCTCTTTGACGACGGTCGTTGTCAGTTGGATGTGTTTAAGATTCTTTTGTTTGGGACGTTCTACGGGTCGTTCCTTGCCGTCTGCGACAAGTACGTTACCGTTTAGGGTTCCAACAACGATCATAAACTTTCCGCTGTCACGACCCGCCTTGGAGCTGATGATGGTACCTCTTTCGGGCAACATAGCTTTCCTCCTTGATTCAGACCGAAGTCAGAATTTTGGGGCCGTCCGCCGTAATGGCGATCGTGTGCTCAAAGTGAGCCGAAAGCGATCCGTCCGCGGTCAGTACCGTCCAGCCATCAGGCATCACGTTGACGTCAAATGTACCCGCATTGACCATAGGTTCAATCGCAAGGGTCATTCCCGGAACGAGACGCATTCCTCTGCCGGATACTCCGAAATTGGGTATCTCCGGGGCTTCGTGAAGACTCGTGCCTACGCCGTGGCCAACGAATTTGCGGACCACCGAGTAACCGCGAGACTCGACATACTGTTGAATTGCTGCCGATATATCACCGACTCTGCCGCCCGAACGTGCCTTAGCGATGCCTTCGTAAAGACTCTCACGCGTTACGTCCATCAGCCGCTTCGCCTCAGGTGAAACCTCACCGCAGGCAAAAGTAGCAGCGTTGTCGCCGTTATACCCTTCAAACTCTGCGCCAAGGTCGACACTTACAATATCGCCGGCCTTCAGAATTCGGTTTTTGGCAGGTATGCCGTGAATAACCTCGTTGTTGATAGAAATACAAGCGGTCGCCGGATATCCGTAAAGTCCTTTAAAGTTAGGTCTTGCACCTTTACTCAATATAAACTTTTCAGCGATCCGGTCTAACTCCCATGTCGAAACACCGGGTTCGACCGCCGATCCTACAAGTTGGAGCGCCTGAGCCGAAATAACGCAGGCCTCTCTCATAATGGACAACTCTCTGGTTGTCTTTAATACCACCGCCATAGTTAAATACCTAAGGCCTCGAAAACGAGCTTGGTGGTGTCAGCTACTTCCTCCTGACCGGGAACCGATTTCAGTTTACCGGTTTTAGAGTAGTAGTTTTTAAGCGGCTCGGTCTGCTCGTGGTAGATTGCGAGACGCTCAAGCACTGTTTCGGGGGCATCGTCCTTACGTTGAATAAGTTCTGCACCGCAGAGATTACAAATGCCGTCTTTTTCGGGCTTTTTGTACTCGAGGTGATAACTTGCTCCGCAAGCAGGACATACACGGCGACCGCCTAAGCGTGCCGCGATAGCCTCGTCCTTGACGTCGATGTCGAGAACACAGTCGATCTCAACACCCAAGGAATCAAGTGCTTCGGCCTGAGGAATTGTTCTGGGGAAGCCGTCCAGGATAAAACCGCCTTTGCAGTCATCCTGTGCCAATCGCTCCTTGATGATGCCGATTACGACATCATCAGAAACGAGCTGACCGGCTTCAACAGCAGCCTTGGCCTTCAAACCCATTTCGGTACCGTTCTTCATTGCCTCACGGATAATGTTTCCGGTCGAAATAGTGGGAATGGAAAGTTTATCGCAGATGATCTCTGCCTGTGTGCCTTTACCCGCACCGGGTGCGCCAAGAAGTATAAGTTTCATAACAGCCACCGTTAATCAAGGAAGCCCTTGTAGTTACTGTTACGAGCTAATAACTGGCCTTCGAGGTTGTTGACTATTTCAAGTGCAACACCAACGATAATCAGAACCGAGGTGCCACCGACCGAAATGTTCTGGAAAGCGGGGCTGAACAGTGCGAAAAGGATAGGACCGACAGCGATAACGCTGAGGCACAATGCACCGATCAGGGTAACTCTCGAAAGAACCTTTCTGATGAAATCAGCAGTCGGCTGACCCGAACGGATTCCGGGAATGGATCCGCCACCGTTTTTCTTAAGATCGTCGGCCATCTTGTCGGGATCATACTGAATCGTTACATAGAAGTAAGCGAATGCGATGATCATCGCAAAATAGAGGACCGCATAGAACACACCCTGAGTGCTGAACAAGGTAAGAATCTTGTAAAGCGGACGGTCAGGCTTGTTCCAGAAAGAAAGGATCATAGTGGGGATCATCAAGATCGAGCTGGCGAAGATAATGGGCATAACACCTGACATATTAACCTTAATAGGAAGATGGGTGTTCTGACCGCCGTAAATCTTACGGCCAACGACTCTCTTGGGATACTGAATAGCCAATCTGCGTTCTGCGTTGGACATCCAGACGATAAAAGCAATAACAAGAAGGAACACGACAACGATTGCAACGGCTGCAACCTGTTCACCTGCCTGCCACCAGCTGATAAGAGCTGCACCGGCGTCAGGTGCACGGGAGATGATACCTGCGAACAGGAGAATCGAAATACCGTTGCCAATGCCCTTTGCGTCGATCTGTTCGCCGAGCCACATAACGAGCGCGGAGCCTGCAGTGAGGGTAAGGACTACAACGAATCCTGCAAACCACTTCATGCCGTCAGACTCAACACTGAGCATATTGTTGTTGTTCAAATAGATATAGAACGCAATACCCTGGATGAGACCGAGGATAACGGTTGCAAAACGGGTGTGCTTTGCAATGATCTTGCGTCCCTCTTCATCTTGCTTGGAGAGCCTCTCATAGTACGGAATTGCAACAGTGAGAAGCTGCATGATGATGGAAGAGTTAATGTACGGGGTAACGCCCATCGCAAAGATAGCGCCGTACTGCAATCCACCACCGGTAAGAGTGGAGAGATAGTTGAAGAAGATGTTCTCGCTCTCGGCCATCGACTCACCAAGTGCTATGGGGTCGATGAACGGAACGGGAATGACAGAACCAATACGGAAGATAACGATAATAAAGAGAGTAAAAAGAATCTTTTTACGAAGGTCAATGACCTTCCACGCATTCTTAAGTGTCTCTAACATATCAGAGTACCTCGTACTTTCCACCGGCTGCCACGATCTTATCCTTTGCAGCGGCAGAGAAGGCAGCTGCCTTCACGGTAATTTTCTTGGTTAATTCTCCGTTACCAAGAACTTTAAGTCCGTCATACTCCTTCTTGATAATGCCCTTTTCGATGAGAGCAGCTGCATCAACTACTGCACCGTCCTCAAAAGCATTGAGTGTGGCAACGTTGACATAAGCATACTCAGTGGCAAAAATGTTATTGAAACCTCTTTTCGGAACACGTCTCTGCAAAGGCATCTGTCCGCCTTCGAAACCGAATCTCTGTCCGCGACCTGCACGGGCTTTCTGACCCTTGTGTCCCTTTCCGGCCGTCTTACCGTTACCGGAACCATGGCCTCTACCGATGCGCTTTACCTCTTTAGTAGAACCCTCAACGGCTTTAAGCTCATGAATTTTCATAGTTCGCACCTCCTTAGTTTACGCTTCAGTTACCTCGACGAGGTGGATGATTTTCTTAATTTTACCCTGGGTGGCAGCATTGTCAGGCTGAACCGTGACATCGCCGCGCTTGTGAAGTCCGAGGGCCTTGGCGGTTGCGATCTGATCAGGCTTGCAGCAGATCAGGCTCTTAACCAGCTTTACGTTAAGATTTGCCATTTTACTCGTCCTCCTTAACCTAAGATTTCTTTAACGGTCTTTCCGCGGATGGCAGCAACTTCTTCAGCGGTGCGGAGAGCTTTAAGTCCTTCAATGGTAGCTCTTACAACGTTGTAGGGGTTGTTAGTGCGGAGAGCCTTAGTACGAATATCGGTGATACCGACAGTCTCAACAACTGCACGGACTGCACCGCCGGCGATAACACCGGTACCGGGTGCGGCAGGCTTCATAAGAACAGAACCTGCGCCGTAGATACCAACGATCTCGTGGGGAATGGTGGTTCCTTTAAGGGAAACCTTGATGAGATTTTTCTTAGCGTCTTCGATGCCCTTGCGGATGGCGTCAGGAACTTCGCCTGCCTTACCTACACCGAAGCCTACAGTGCCGTTACCGTCACCGACAACTACCAATGCAGCGAACTTCATAATACGTCCGCCCTTGACAGTCTTGGAAACACGGTTGATGGCAACAACTTTTTCTTTAAGATCCATAGTGGATGCGTCGATCATAGTAGCCAAAAGTATTCTCCTCCTTCTTTAGAACTTGAGGCCGCCCTCACGGGCTCCTTCGGCCAGCTCCTTGACGCGGCCGTGATAGATAAATCCGCCGCGGTCAAACACGCAAACTTCAATACCCTTGTCTTTGGCGCGCGCAGCAATCAACTGTCCAACTTTACGGGCTTCTTCTTTGTTACCCTTAGCCTTGCCGAATTCCTTCTCGTTAGAAGCGGCAGCTGCAAGAGTAACTCCGTTAACGTCGTCGATCAGCTGGGCGTAAATGTTGCTGTTGGAGCGGAAAACGTCGAGACGCGGGCATTCAGCAGTACCGCTGATCTTGCTGCGTACACGAGCATGTCTTTTAAGACGTGCTGCTTTAGTATCAGGTCTTGAAACCATTTTATTTTCTCTCCTTTATTACTTTTTAGCGCCCTTACCGGCCTTACCTTCTTTGCGGCGGATGTGTTCGCCAACGTACTTAATACCCTTACCCTTATAAGGTTCAGGCGGACGCTTTTCACGAACCTCTGCTGCAAACTGGCCGACCATCTGCTTATCGGCACCGGAAATCACGATGGCGTTCGGGTTGGGAACGTCGATGGTGATACCGTCGATCTCGGGCATGATAACCTGATGTGAGTAACCGAGGTTCATAACCAGGTTCTTGCCCTGCTTCTGTACACGGTAACCTACACCGTTAACCTCGAGCTCCTTCTTGAAGCCGTCGGTAACGCCGATGACCATGTTGCTTACCAAGGTACGGGTAAGTCCGTGCAGTGCACGATCATCTTTGTCATCGGAAGGACGGGTAACGAGGATCTCGCTGCCCTCGACCTTAATGGTCATACGCTCGGAGAAGGTCTGAGTAAGAGTGCCCTTAGGACCCTTAACAGTAACCTCTGCACCGTTGACCTTAACGTCAACACCTGCCGGGATTGCAATGGGCTTTCTGCCTATTCTTGACATTTCACTGCACCTCCCCTTACCAAATGAAAGCGAGGACTTCGCCGCCAACGTTTTCACGGCGTGCCTGCTTATCAGTCATAATACCCTTCGAAGTAGAAACGATAGCGATTCCGAGGCCTCTCATAACCTTGGGCATATCCTCTACGTTCGAATAGATGCGCAGACCGGGCTTGGAAACTCTGCGAAGACCGGAAATAACCTGCGACTTGTTGGGACCGTACTTAAGTGCGATCTTAATGACTCCCTGCTTACCGTCTTCCTGAACGGTGAAGCCGGCGATGTAACCCTCGTCGAGAAGGATCTGAGCAATTGCCTTCTTAACATTAGATGCGGGTACGTCAACCGAGTCATGCTTTGCCGAGTTAGCATTACGAATTCTCGTAAGCATATCAGCTATTGTATCGGTGATTTGCATACCGTCAACCTCCTTTACGTATTGCCGTTACCAGCTTGCCTTCTTTACTCCGGGGATCTCGCCCTTGTAAGCAAGCTCTCTGAAGCAAATTCGGCAGATACCGTACTTACGGAGGTACGCATGGGGACGACCGCAGATCTTACATCTGGTGTACTCTCTGGTCGAAAACTTTGCAGGTCTTGCCTGCTTGTTTTTCATAGATGTCTTAGCCATGTTTACACTCCTTACTTCGCAAACGGGGCGCCCATGAGGCTTAACAGCTCTCTGGCTTCCTCGTCGGTATTAGCGGTGGTAACAAAAATAATATCCATACCGCGTACCTTGTCGATTTTATCGTAGTCGATTTCAGGGAAGATCAACTGTTCCTTAACACCCATGGAGTAGTTACCACGGCCGTCGAAGGAGTTGGGGTTGATACCTCTGAAGTCTCTGACTCTCGGGAGAGCGGTGTTGAAGAGTCTGTCAACAAACTCATACATCTTCTCGCCTCTGAGAGTAACCTTGGCACCGATCGGCATGCCTTCACGAAGTTTGAAGTTTGCAACCGACTTTCTTGCCTTACAAACAACCGGATGCTGTCCGGTAATCTGAGTGAGGTCGTTGATGATAGCGTCGATAACCTTCGCATTATCACGTGCCTCGCCGCAACCTACGTTGATAACAACCTTGTCAAGCTTGGGAATCTGCATGACGCTCTTATAGTTGAACTTAGACATAAGAGCAGGTGCGACACTTGCTTTGTATTCGTCTCTTAATCTTGCCATTTCATGCATCCTCCTTATCAGATTGTTTCGCCGCACTTTTTGCAGATGCGGTCTTTTTTGCCGTCCTCGTACAGCTTGTGGCCGATACGGGTAGGCTTTTTACATTTGGGGCAGACAACCTGTACTTTAGAAGCATAGATTGCGCTTTCTGCCTCGATTATTCCGGAAGGATCGCCGGCCTTGCGAGCCTTAACATGCTTCTTAACAATGTTACGGCCTTCAACAATGACCTTGCCCTCTTTGGGGCTAACTGCGATGACCTTACCGGTCTGTCCACGGTCTTTATCGTCACCGGTGAGGATAACGACGGTATCGCCGACCTTAATATTCATTTTATTCATGTCAGTGTACCTCCATCAAAGAACTTCGGGAGCAAGAGAAAGGATCTTCATGTAATCCTTCTCACGGAGCTCACGTGCGACAGGTCCAAAGATACGGGTACCTCTGGGGGTCTTGTCATCTCTGATTATAACCGCGGCATTTTCATCAAAACGGATATATGAACCGTCATTACGGCGAAGACCTTTGCAAGAACGTACTACTACGGCCTTGACTACATCGCCCTTTTTGACGGTACCGCCGGGAGCTGCTTTCTTAACGGAAGCAACTACGACGTCGCCAATGTTGGCATACCTTCTGCCGGAACCGCCAAGCACTCTGATGCACATAAGTTCCTTTGCACCGGTGTTGTCGGCAACCTTAAGGTAAGTCTGTTGCTGTATCACAGTCTTTTCCTCCTTTAGACTACTTTGCCTTCTCTATGATTTCAACTACGCGCCATCTCTTATCTTTGGAGAGGGGACGTGTCTCCATAATCAGGACACGGTCACCGATGCCGCACTCATTGTTCTCATCATGGGCTTTGAACTTAACGGTATTCTTAACGATCTTCTTGTAGAGCGGATGCTTTACGTTGTCTTCGATAGCAACTACAACGGTCTTATCCATCTTGTCGCTGACAACCTTACCGACTCTTGTTTTACGAAGGTTTCTTTCGCTCATAGCTTTCGTCCTCCCTTACTTTAAGAATTGGCGCCGTTCAGTTCGATCTCGCGAAGAATGGTCTTAACTCTTGCGATATCCTTTTTAACGGCTGCAATTCTGGTCGGGTTGTCGAGCTGGTTAATGGCATGCTGGAAGCGAAGGTTGAAAAGTTCCTTCTTGAGGTCATTCAACTCGTCCTGAAGCTTTTCAGCGGACAATTCTCTGAGTTCCTTAACATTCATTACTGCTCACCACCCATTTCTTTAGTCACAAACTTGCATTTGATAGGCAGCTTGTTAGCGGCAAGACGCATAGCTTCGCGGGCGACCTCTTCGGATACACCGCCGATTTCAAACATAACTCTGCCCGGTTTAACCACGGCTACCCAGTACTCGGGAGAACCTTTACCTGAACCCATTCGGGTCTCAGCAGGCTTCTCAGTAATAGGCTTGTCGGGGAAAATCTTGATCCAGACCTGACCGCCACGCTTGATGTAACGGGTCATAGCAATACGAGCTGCCTCGATCTGGTTTGAGGTGATCCATGCGGGCTCAGTTGCCTGAAGACCGAAATCACCGTTGGAAACGAAATTGCCGCGGAGTGCCTGACCTTTGAGGCGGCCTCTGTGTACACGGCGGTACTTAACACGCTTAGGTAACAGCATTAGCGGTGGCCTCCTTCCTTGCGGGGCTTTCTGGCATCGTGGAGAACCTCACCTGTGTAGATCCATACCTTTACGCCGATACGGCCGTAAGTGGTATGTGCCTCAGCGAAGCCATAGTCGATGTCAGCACGAATAGTCTGAAGGGGAATGGTTCCCTCACGGTAGCTCTCAGAACGTGCAATTTCTGCACCGCCGAGACGACCGGAAACCTGAGTTTTGATACCCTTAACGCCGCAACGCATTGCGCGTCCCAAGGACAACTTCATTGCACGACGGAAGGATACACGCTTCTCAAGCTGAGCTGCGATGCTCTCTGCAACCAAGGTTGCGTTAACATCGGGGTTCTTAACTTCAACGATATTGATGAATACATCCTTATCGGTGTTGAGAAGCTTTTTGCACTGTGCCTTGAGCTTTTCGATCTCCTCACCCTTGCGGCCGATGACCATACCGGGCTTTGCACAGTGAATGTGAATGCGGACGCGGTTAGCATCACGCTCGATCTCTACCTTCGGAACACCTGCCGAATAAAGAGTCTCTTTAAGGTACTTACGGAGGTTGTAGTCCTCAACCAAAGTATCGCCGAAATCCTTATCCTTGGTGAACCAACGAGAATCCCAGTTTTTAATAACGCCAACACGGAAACCGTGCGGATTTACTTTCTGGCCCATAACTTAAACCTCCTTCTTAGTCTTCACGCTCTCTGAGAACCAGAGTTACGTGAGATGTTCTCTTCAGGATGC
>JAGBXM010000040.1 GCA_017629275.1 Clostridia bacterium | reverse complement strand
ATGACATGAAGAAATATGCAGGACACATTCTCAACGTACAGGGCGGAAGCGTAACTGCAGATATGGTAAAGCACCAGAAGAGCTACGCCATCGTAACCACCGCACACCCCCACACAGGTATTCACCTCACCGAAAAGGGTCTTGATTATCTTGAGAACTATGTTAAAGAGGTTCGTGAGGTTATCGGCTACGAGGTTCCCCTCGCAATTGACCACTTCGGTCACGTTTGCGTTGAGGATTGCATTAAGTTTGCACGCAGAATGGAGCCTTATAACCTTGCATGGATTGAGGATATGGTTCCCTGGATGTACACCGATCAGTATGTAAGACTCAAGAACAGCACCACTATTCCTGTTTGCACAGGTGAGGATATTTACCTTAAAGAGGGCTTCGAGACCCTCATCAAGGCAGGTGGCGTTTCGGTTATCCACCCCGACATTTTGACCTGCGGCGGCGCTTTGGAATTGAAGAAGATTGCCGACATTGCTGACGAAAACGGTGTTGCCGTTGCTGTTCATATGGCCGAGAGCCCCATCGCCTGCATGGCCGCAGTTCATACTGCAGCTGCAATGCACAACGTATTGGCTCTTGAGTTCCACTCGGTTGACGTTCCTTGGTGGAAGGATATTGTTAAAGGCCTTCCCGATCCGCTTATCAAGAACGGCTTCATTCAGGTTCCTGACAAACCCGGTCTCGGCTTTGACGAGTTGAACGAGGACCTTATCAGAGAGCACATCAACAAGGATATCCCCGGAATGTGGGAAGATACCTCCGCTTGGGACAGAGAGTTCTCTAACGACCGTATCTGGAGCTGATAAATATATAAAGTAAGGGAGGGGGCTTCCCCTCTCTTAAAAGCGTTGTAACGATAAAAGGTGAATTTATGTCGGATATAAAAAGAATTATGGCCTTTGGAAAGGAATATTTTGACGAGCGTTGCGATCGCGATATTGAGCGTTTCCGCAAGGGCGATTTCAAAATTTCCGTAACACAAAACGGCAAACCTCAAGATGCAAAGGTGTCATACAAACTTAAAAAACACGATTTTGAGTTTGGATGCAATCTGTTTATGCTCCAACAGTATGAGGACGAAACGGCACAGAAAGCCTATGAGGAATTGTGGCTCAAGGTGTTTAACACGGGTGTTGTTCCGCTTTATTGGGAGGGCACCGAGCCGACTCAAGGCCATCTTCGTTACGAAACGTCTGCGCCCAACGATATGTATCGTCGTCCGCCTGCCGAAATGGTGGTCGAATGGTGCGAGAAAAACGGCGTAAAGCCCAAAGGTCATCCTCTTTTTTGGCAAGAGTTTATTCCAAACTGGTTGCCCAATGATTGGGACGAACTTTTACCGCTTATCGAAAAGCGTTTTCAAGAAATTTCGACTCTTTTTAAGACAAGAGTGCCTGTTTTCGATGTGGTAAACGAGCCGTCAAGACTTTTTGACCAGCGTTTTGAGATAGTTGCCGAAGGCTTTAAGCGAATCCAACCGCCGTTCGGTTATATCGAGCAGATTTTTGAACTTGCTAAAAAATATTTCCCTGAAAACCAGTTTATTTTGAACGAGGCTGTTGGTTCGGCACTTTGCGAGTTCAGAGGCCCTTATGGTGCATATTATCAGATGCTTGACCGTCTAATTAAACAAGGCGTTAAGATTGACCGAATCGGTCTGCAATGCCATTGCTACGATATTGACACCTTCAAAAACATATACAATGCCAAAAGGCTTTACGGCGTGCTTGACGGATATGCCGAACTCGGTCGTCCGTTGGTTATGTCGGAAATCGGAATTTCGTGCGAGGATGAGCAGATTCAGGCCGAGGCAACAGAACAACTGTATAAGGTTTGCTTCTCACATCCTGCAATGTCGGGCATTTTCTGGTGGAATCTTGACGACAATGGCGTTTTGAGTGCCAAATCGCGTGACGCGTTGGGTGAGAACTTGCCCAACAGCGGTCTCGTGAGAAACGGTGCACCAAAAGAGGCGTATAAGGTCATCGATCGTCTTATAAATCACGAATGGCATACCGAAGGCGAAGCAAGGCTTCAAAACGGCGAGGCGGATTTCAGAGGTTTTTACGGCACCTATGATATAACCGTCACGGTGGGTGACGTTGTCACAACTGTTACGGCAGAGTTCTTAAAAGATGGTGAAAACTGCGTAGAAATTATGATATGAACAAAGACCTCATGAAAAAGGAGGTAAGATTCCTCGTTTTGCTCGGAATGACAGAATTTTCGTTGGTTATGTCATTCTGAGCGCAAGCGAAGAATCTTATATCATATATATCTTTTCATTGACAGCAACTATAAAACTTGGTAAAGTGAATATATATTCGCTTTAAGGAGTCGGTAAAAATGGAAAGACGGAAATTCACGTCAAGTCTACATACAAATGAATATCTTAATTATATTTGTCATTGTCCCGACAGTGTTGAAAAGCTGCCGTTGGTCGTTTGCGTCCACGGTGCAGGCGGTAGGGGTGATGACCTTTCGCTTATTGAGACTTCTCTTTGCGTTAATGAGGCTATAAAGCACGTGGGTGATAAGGCAATGATTGTTGCGCCTCAATGCCATAAAAAGTATTGGTTCGATCTGTTCGAGGTGCTGACCGAGTTTATTGACTTTTGGCGCAACGATGAAAAGGTCGATATCGACCGTGTTTATATAACCGGTACAAGTATGGGCGGCTATACAACCTGGCAAATGTGCTTGTCGCATCCCGATTGGTTTGCCGCGGCCGTACCTGTTTGTGGCGGCGGAATGTATTGGGCGGCCGCTGGGTTGAAAAATCTTCCGATCTGGGCAACCCACGGTGCGCTTGACACCACCGTTCTGCCCGAGGAATCCATCCATATGGTCAAGGCGATAAATCAGAAAGGCGGCAACGCAAAAATAACCATCTTTGCCGATGCAACCCACGATGCCTGGACCCCGACCTATCGGGACCCTGAAATTTGGAAGTGGATGTTCGAGCAAAAGAGAAATTCAACCGAAACTGCATCTGACACCACCGAAGAACTTAAAAAGGTCATAAAAGAAGGCTAAAACAAAACCAAACCGTTTGGCTATGCGGTTTTGAGTAATAAGGAGTAAAATTTATGAAAAACTTTAACGATCGCGAAAAAATTATTCAGTTGACCCCCCTTTGGAAGGGCGAGAGATTCGAGGACGGACGTCCCAAGGTTCCCGATAAGTACCTTGACGCTCTGTACGGAATGACCCTTGAAGAGGTCTGGAAGCCCATCTTCGTTTTGGGTTATGAGCATCAGTTTGTAGGCGGCGGTGTTGCACCGTTGCAGACTCTGCACGATGACGGCAGAAAGCTTGTCGGCCGTGCCGTTACCTGCACTTATGTTCCCACCCGTCCCGACCTTCACGACGTTCAGTTCGGCCGTGGCGCTGACGACGGCTTAACGGGCAACTACAACCAGTGGGTTATCGACTCTTTGGTTGAGCGTGACGTTGTTGTTTGCGATATGTATGATAAGATCTATAAGGGTACTTTCCTTGGCGGAAACCTTACTACCGCACTCCACAACCGTACCAAGACCGGCGGCGCTGTCGTTTGGGGCGGTATCCGTGACGTTGAGCAGATGAAAAAGGTGCCCGATGTTCAGGTCTACTACCGTGGAATCGACCCCACCCCCATCCGTGAGTTCGTTATGAAGGATTGGAACGACATCACCAGCTTCGGCGGTGCAGTTTGTTTGCCCGGTGACGTTGTATTCGGTGCAGGCGGCGGTGTTTTGTTCATTCCTTCTCACCTTGTTGCTGATGTTGTTGAGGGTGCTGCAAAGACCCATGTTAAGGACGATTTCGGTTTCGAAATGATTTGTCAGGGCAAGTTTACCACCGCACAGATCGACCGTAACACCTGGTCGGTTGAGATGCTTGATATGCTGCTCGAGTGGATCAAAACCGACCCGAGAGGCGAGGAGTACCGCGACCTCGATTGGTCTAAGGAATATGACCTTGCCATCAACGGCGACCCCAACGATACCCAGACCGCACTGTAAGTTATGAAACATTTATATTTTTGCTCGTGTGATGTTGAGGGTGGAATTTATCACTATACTTTAAGTGACGGCAAGTTCACTTTTTGTGAAAAGGTTGACCTCGACCGTCCGACCTATATGATAATCGAAGGCAACAAGGCTTACATAACCCTGCGAGAGATTGACGAAGCAACCCACTTTGGCGGTGTTGTGACGGCCGATATCGACGAAAACGGCAAGCTTGTTAATTTGAGCGAGCCGCAGTCAAGCCTTGGCGTTGTTCCGTGCCATTTGTGCGTTAAAAACGGCAAAATTTACACCGCAAACTATCTTTCGGGTAATGTCACCAAACTACCCGACACGGTGGTTACTCACGAGGGCCACGGGGTAAATCCTGCCCGTCAGGAGGCACCGCACACGCATTTCACGGCGGTTGCACCCGACGGATATATCCTTTGTTGTGATCTTGGATT
>JAGBXM010000039.1 GCA_017629275.1 Clostridia bacterium | reverse complement strand
TCCACTTGCCCGGCACGGGAGGATGTCCGTGTTCCTTACTGTAACAGAAATACATACTTCCGCCGTGGTTCTGGTCCATTATCTGGGCATAGTCAATTTTGGCATCCAACAACGGTTCATACGCAGAATTCAATATTTGTTTACCTAAATCATTGGCGGCACAAATATCATAACCTGCTCGTTGTGCAGTACATATCTTGCTCAGCGGCAAGGTCTGATCGGGAGCCACACACATTGCCTTGTCATAGCCCTTGAAACGGAACTCATCAATACGGTTGTATTTGGGGTCGATTCTACTATAAATGGTGTAACCCAAGCCACTGCAATAAACACCCAAAAGATCACCGTTATTATGTACCGCCTTTTCAAACTCATCAAACGGCTCTTTGCCTCCGTAAGGCGGCCACACGTAAGGCGGTGCCCAGGTCGCAGTACCCTCCCAATGAAGTAACAACGCCATAATTCTTGAATCGGTCTTTTGCTTAATTTCATCAAGATACGGCATAGCATCCATATACGGGAAAATACCGCCGCAGGACGACGGGTCGGTGTCGTGACGTCCTCTTACAGGAAACATAACGGTCAATACCTTTTTATCGTACCACTCGGGCAGACCGTCACATTCACCGACAGGCTTTAAGCCTTCGGGCAAATTGTTATCAAACCACTCACGGTAAATATCGGCGGCATCGTGCCAATCGCCCTCGAACACATCAATAACAAACGGGTAATCCTGCTTAAAATCCTCACCGAATTCGGTACCGCAAAACAGTCTGAATTGCGTTGTGGCACCGTCATAGATCGGTCTTACGTCAATACACTTGGGACTTCTGTCACGGTCGTGGGTCGCAAGATAAACACCGTCATTACCGAAAAGCAGTGCCTCAAACTGAGCGCTTTGCATATACGGGAACATAGTATAGCTTCCCTCAGACGGATATTCGGGGTCACGGTAATAAAACCAACCCTTTTCTTTCTGCTCAAGGCTGTCGTACAAAACGCCCTCGTTATAGGGCATAAGAATTCTGCCTTCGCCGTCTTGACCGTTGAATACGTTTATGAAGTTATAATCGGCAAGGTCAACCCATTCGATAGCCTTATCGGTACGGTTGTGAATTTTCACAAACCACTCAACAAAATATTCGGTGTCAGTGTTGCACTGGATTTCGACCGAAATATCTTCAGAGAAGCCCGAATAAACACACTTGTTGCCCGAAACCTCGGCCTTTTTGGCATCAAAAGCCGATACCTTGTAAAATTTTCCGTCCTTATCCATCAAGCGCGTGACAAATAACGGAGCGTGTGTTTCGGTCAACAGTTCGCGTCCATTGACACAGAACGACTCGATGTATCCCTTTTCAAAATTAACTGCTATCGTTGAATTTTTATTACTGTACGTAAACATAATACTCACCCCAACATCACTTAGGTTGTTCCTTGGATCCTAACGGAATTATCTTTTCAAAAAGGCAGGTATAATCGGCCGTCACAAGGCGGTCCTCGTGTAAAGAACCGAAATACCAATGATTAAATTTAACCGACTTAGCCAACTCCTGAAAATAGCCGTTAAGCTTGTTGACCCTGCCCTGCTGACCTTTCCTTAACAACATAGAGTTTTTAACCAACAACGGCGGCTCGTGTGTAATGATATAATCAACCTTCAAGCCCGCTTCGTCAAGATTATTTGCACCCGTTTCAAGCTGTTGAGGTGTCGGCAACTCGTCGCGGTACCAGATACCCTTTTCTTCCTCGTGGCGAAGCTCTCGGTCGTCACTTTCTCCACCACCGAAGGTAAATATCTTCACACCGTCAATATTAAATATCTGACCGCGCATCAAATGAAAAAGGTTACCGCTGATACGGTGAACGTGACCGCCCTTCCATATCGTTTCGCGGCACTTATATATCTTATTAAAATTTTCGTGAGTACCGTCAACGAAACACACCGTAAACTTGCGGCTTCCGAGATATTCAATAACGCTTTTTTCCTTTTTACCGCCGTCCCAGAGATAGCCGAAATCACCGCAAATTATGAGAATATCGCCCGATTTCAGTTTGCGCCATTGTGCGTCATAAAGCCTCGATTCATCACCGTGCATATCGCCCGTAACGTACACCACGAAAATTCACCTCCAAAAATTTCAAAAACCACTTTTCTTTTATTATAAAAGTTGTTATAATGGTAGTTGAACGTTGAAATTGTACTAAAAGTGCAATTTCAACGCCAAATCAAAGATTTGGCAACAAATTTTCAAAGAAAATTTGTCAAAGACCATTGCAATGATGTAGAAAAGCAATCAAATTTCAAGAAATTTGATTGTTTAAAAGCTGATAAATCAGCTTTTGTGGAAGCGCAAAGCGTTTCCACGTTCTATAATCATTATAATGTATTATACTATCATATTTTATTTATTTCAAGGAGAAACTCACGTTGAAAAAAATATTTTGCATAACTCTTTGTCTGATAATCACCGTATCATTACTCTCAATTCCCGTTTCGTCATACACACCAACCAATTTCGACATTGATGCCGAAGGTGCAATGTTGGTCAATATGGATACGGGTGACATACTTTATCAGAAAAACTCCGATAAGAAACTGTACCCCGCATCGTTGACCAAGCTGATGACGGCACTCATTTTATTCGAAAATTCGAGCGACGTTGATAAAGAGATCATCACCGTGTCAGAATATGCCATCCGTTCGCTTGACGGCACCGATTCCTCGCTCGGAGGTCTCAAAATCGGCGAACAGCTCACCGTAAGACAAATGCTTTACGTCCTGCTTCTGTCCTCAGCCAACGAGGGTGCCAACGCCATCGCCGAGCACGTTGCAGGCAACGTGGAGTCATTCTGCGCCAAAATGAACGAAAAGGCCACTCAGCTTAATATGACGGGTACCCATTACGCCAACGCCCACGGTCTGCACGACCTTAACCACTACACCACCGTCAGCGATATGTACAAGCTCACCACCGAGGTTTTGAAGCACCCCGTACTTAAAGAGGTCGTTTATTCCACCAAATATAAGCTTGAGGCCACCAACAAAAGTCCCTCCCGCACCTTTACCACCACCAACTTTATGATGCTCAACAACAGTGAAAGGTGCACGGCCGAAAAGTATAAAGGACAACTTTATTACTACAAATACGTCAAAGGTGTAAAAACAGGTTATACCGACGCCGCAGGCCGATGCCTCGTTTCAACCGCCTCCAAGAACGGTTACAACTATATGTGCATCATTATGAACAGTCCTGTTTATGATGATGCAGGCCGAAAGATCCGTATCGAGTTCGGTGACACCAAAGCACTTTATGAATGGGCTTTTAATGACTTTGAGTACCGCACCGTATTAAATACCGACGAAATAATCGGTGAAGCGCCCGTCGAACTTGCGTGGGATACCGACTTTGTTTCGGTCGTACCGTCAAAGTCGTTAACCGCCATTGTTCCCAAAAAAGCCGATAACTCCACTTTGGGACGCGATATAAATTGGTATAAAGAGTCCTATAAAGCACCCATCAAAAAGGGTGACGTTTTAGGCGAATGCAACATTACTTACGCGGGTGAAGTTTTGGGCACCGTTACGCTGATAGCCTCGCAGGACATTGACCGTAGCGCCTTGATGTATATCGGTGACGTCACCAAACGCGGAGCGGCCGCCGTTTTCGGCTCAACCGTATTTGTGATCATAGTTATAATCATTCTTGCAATAATTGTGATATTCTTAATATCACTCATAGTTCTTAACTCGCCGCGTCGTCGCAAAAAGAGAAGAAGATACTAAAAAGGAGAAATTTATGACCTTTGAAGAGCGCAAGGTGCAAGTAAGATCATATTTAGGCAAAACCGTCCGCATCGGTATTGACCGTCCCATAGGTTACGTTCACGTTAAAGGCCAGAAAACTCTGCACTACCCGATAAATTACGGCTATATTCCGGGTGTCTTGGGTGGCGACGGTGAAGAGCTTGACGTTTATCTTTTAGGGGTCGGCCATCCCGTCGAGGAGTACGATTGCCATATTATCGGCATAGTCCATCGCGAAGACGACGTTGAGGACAAGCTTATTGCGGCACCCATAGGTCAAACCTTCACTAAAGAAGAAATGGCCGAAGCCATCCGTTTTCAGGAGAAGTA
>JAGBXM010000038.1 GCA_017629275.1 Clostridia bacterium | reverse complement strand
TGCTTCAAAACTGTTTCCCGTCTTTTTAAGACTGAAATAAAAGAACTTATCCATATAATTTTGAGTCAGCAAATTTAAGTATTTCTCTTTTACCGATTTTTCTATTGCCATTTTCTTTAACCTCCCTTCACTTATATAGTGTTTCAATTTTGAAAAAAGTTGCAAAGTTTTTATTATTATAACATAAATCTTTACATAACGAAAGCGGAGTGGAAATTCCACTCCGCTTTGATGTGCGGTTATTCTTTTGGCATATTTAATCTTACCTTAATACATTCAGAGCAATCCTGGAAAAGATTAATTTCAATAATTTTGCACGAATACGTCATGTTTTTTTCAAGACGTTCTAAAATTGCTTCATTATAGTATCTGGGCACATATCCCAAAACATCACCTGTGCGGGTTTGCACTTTAATTGCGTTAACATCAAATTTGTTTTCCGGCTCTTTTTCGAAAACTAATTCATCACCGATATTAATTAATGGTAAAAGAGAGCAATCTTCCCCTTTGCACAATGCATGATGCCGTACACCCATAATGTAAAAATCTCGCCGAACGGTTTGGTCGGTAGGGAAAATAGGATCAATAAATGAATAAGTATCAATAGGAAGCCTACCTTCGCTTTTCCTTAACAACTCAAATTCATCGAATGTTGACAATCCGTATTTGGCTAAAATCTTATCAATATCTCGTCTTTTTTTATCTGGAAGGCGACTTGCAAAAACGGGAAACAAAACATCGCTTTCATAGACTTTTTCCTCTGGGAACACCTCAAATTTTGACCAACCATTATTTTCAGCCTTACCAACATCATCAGAATATTCAAACGAATATTTAGATCCACTTCCCAATTTTCCGATCGTAAAATTTTGCCTCGTTTGAGGATCTTTCCAAATCAAATATAACCATTTATCTTTTTTAGTCATTTTTCTCATCCTCCTTTAATAATTCTTCTAAAATATTAATTTTGCGAATCAAAAATTTGCTAATCAAGTTTTTCTTTTCTATCGACAAAATCTCTTCGGGATATTCACATAATAGTGCCGTTATCGTTTCAACAGATAACTTGTTCAAGAATTCTTTGGCAATTTCTCTTGAAACTGAATGATTTTCAAACAGATATTTTATAACTTCTCGATGCGAAGGCAAGCTTTTTTTGTTGCCATCAATACGAATTCTTGATTTAGATTTTGAATCTACCAAAGCATCAAAACGTTTTTTGTCGCTGCCTAATAACTGAGGGATTTCCTTACTGTTGACATAGCAACACAAAGATGAACCATTATCATATAACGGACACTGGCGAATACTTATCGTGAATCCTTTCTCAATTTTTGCTCCTATTAATATAGCCCAATTACTTTGATGTCTATCGCTATTTCCTATCAAAAAATCAAAAAGCATCATTTCGATATGTATTCTATTAGAAAGCAAGTGAGAAGCTGCGCCAAATAGATGCTCCATGCAATAGTATTTCCCACTTTCTTCATCTTTCATTTCTTCAATATTGTATTTAGGAAACTTTGCGGAAAGAAACCAAATTCCTTCTTTTAAAAACTCGTCTTGTTCGCATACAAAATAACTCATGCTGCCGATTCTGCCACCATAAGTTCCAATATCAACTTTAGCAGTAGGTACTCCAATTACCTCTCCGATTTTATGTGCTAAATGTTCGGAAATATGCTCCGTTGTTTCTTTGTTATCAACCGGATCAATTTTAGGGAATTTGAACAACCCGATTTGTCCTTCTTCTGATTTTAACCATATTTTTTCGCTACGGCCACTACCTTCTGAAGCACCATCGTACTCTTTCCAATTACTAAAATCAATAATATTAATCATGTTTGTTTACCTCGTTGCCACCATCAAGTTTATATCTTTCTATTATAGAATATTCCTCAGGTGATATGACAACTGCAACCGCTACATTGTTTTTCATAACAACAAGTGTTTCTCCGTCTTTTACCCTAGAAAATAGTTGCGATGCCTTTCCTTTATTAAACTGAGTAATAGGAATTAATTGCTTAAGAACTTTAGATAAATGCAAAAAGGCACCCCCTCAAAAATATAATTTTTTAGCTATTATATTATAGCGCAGTAATGATAATTTGTCAATATATTATAAGATTATTTATACTTATAATTGTAATGATAATTATATGTATTATTTAATGATTCAGCGTTTCCCCGATAACAGTATTATAATTGTTTGAATGTGTCATTTTCAGGACATACAAAAAACCGGATGAACAAATACGCTCATCCGGCTCTTGTTATGTATTCCCACACCTTGTTTCACCAAACTTGAAGCTCAAAACCGCTTGTTTTCTCGATAATTGTTTTGACATGATCAGCGAAAAAACCAGTGTTTATGCGGCTTTATAACTCTTGGTGTTATTATACCTCATTCGTCAATTCTTCTAACTATACCTGTTGCTTTCATATATAAATCTCCTTTTTACAAATACATCGTAGGGGACGACGATTTCGACGTCCCGTTTATAATTTGTGCAAACCGCGGGATGTCGTAAACGCCATCCCTTACAACAAATTTTCAAATTGTGATGTTATTATTTGTAACTCGTGGGAATTTATACTGCGAGAATTTACTTTTTGGCGTGAGTGTATTATAATAAATCAAATTACATCTTTATAGGAGCTTTGAAATGTTACGAAGTAATAAAGAAAAAACAATCCATCGCAAAAATGCTTTAATCGAACTTTATAATAAATATTATTGTGAAAAAGGTATGTGTAAATACTATAAGGCTTGTTCCAAACAAGCATTGGCTGACAATTTAACAGCAGGCTATGATTCTTCTTTATCTGCAATGGTTGGAGAAAACTATGATATTGAGATAAACGATGAAAAAATTCGAATTCTTATTGTAGGTAAAGAAGGAAGAAACAAAAACGATTTACAGTATTCCCCGAAACGCCTTTTAGGTTTTCTGAATGAAGGAAAAGTAAATCTGCATTATAGAGAGACCTATAAAATGTTATGCGAAATGTTTAATTATAATTGGAATAATGATTCTATTGCAGATAGCAATAAATTTTTATTTAAGCCCGATAGTGTTTTGACGTGTTTTTCTTTGACTAATTTGTATCGTTGCGCCTTTAAAAAGTATCCCGAGCAAGTAAAAGGTGTTAAAAACTATCCCATTCAAACAGAAAATTGCCTGGAACTTTTAAGAGAAGAAATAAGCATTTTAGAACCAACAATCATCATTCTTCAAAAAGCAGGTCTGTATGCAAGAGATATATCAAGAGACGCTGTTGAACTTACAGATACACTTTTTTATAGTGAAACAATAGATTCATATATCATTGAAACGATACACCCAAGCAACTATGGAAAATGGTATAACGAAGCTTATCCCAACTTTTCAAGAGACGTGAAAAAACTTCGTTTATTAAATAAACTTCCTCCAGAGGATTTAATAACAACAGAGGCTTTAAATAAATTGACTGATTGAAAGGAGCGTAGGAGTGGAACATTCCATTCCTACGCTCCTTTATATCTTTCTACCAAACTATGTATCGCGATACAAAACTTGTCGAAAGGTGTCAATGTTATCAGCAAGGGTTCCCCCTCACGAATCCTCATAGTTCTTCTAATCTCTTTAGGTATAACCACACGACCTAAATCGTCCACCCGACGGACGATACCGGTTGCTTTCATATATATATCAATCTCCTTGTTATATTTCGTAGGGGCGATTCACGAATCGCCCGTTTAGGTTCCGTGAATATTTGCGGGTCATTCGTGAATGACCCCTACATAAATTTTCAAATTGTACTGTTAGTATCTGTAATTTGAGGGGATTTATACTGATTTATTTATTGCCCATTTCGAAAGCCAGATCGTCCAGATCAGTTAAAATGTCGCTGATGTCTTGCACCGTGCAAATCTTGAATGCAAAACGTTTGTCGTATTTGCTACCGTCAAAAAGAAAGTATTGCTTCTGGGAGTTTTTGATCATCAATCCACGAAGTGCGCTTTCTGACTCGGATTGGTCAGAAATCACGCCATTCTCATCTATGCCTTGCGCTGAAAAAAAGCATACGTTTGCGTAAAGGTCTGATACAGTTTTTTCGGCAACGTTTCCAACAAGCGCATATGAGTTTTCCACAAGTCTGCCACCCGTCAAATAACAGATTATCTGCTTTTCCTTTAACTTTTCGGCAACTAACATACTGTTGGTTATAACAGTTACATTCTGTTCTTCGGAAATGTATTTTGTCATATGACTGACCGTTGAAGATGCATCCAAAAACACAACATCACCATTGGTGATCAGTTTTGATGCCTTTTTTGCAAGTTTTTCTTTGATGGAAGTATTACTTTTGTTTCTTATCTCAAAAGGAACTTCTCGATTTTCGTGCTCCGGGATAGTTGCGCCGCCAAAACACCGGGCAACAAGCCCCGCTGTTTCCATTTCGGTCAAATCACGCCGGACGGTTATCGGCGCCACAAATAACTGTTTCGACAAATAATTTACCGTGCAATATTTTCGTTCTCTTATGATTTTTAAAATAGCTTCTTGTCTCTCTTTTTTGATCATATTTGTTCCCTTCTGTTCTATAAAATGATCATTTTTGTTTAATTATCAACTTTTCGGACACTTATTGACATACAATCAATCATTTTTTACAATGATAGCATCTTCTTGAAAGGATGTCAAGCTATGAAAACAATAACGATCATTGGCGCAGGAATGATGGGCTCAGCACTTGCTTTCCCCGCAAGAGAAAACGGAAATGAAGTGCGGCTGGTCGGCACCCATCTGGACCGGGAAATCATCGATGCCTGCCGTAAAACCGGCCGCCATCCCAAGTTCGTCAAGGACTTCCCTGCCGGCATTACCTATTATCAAATTGAAGAATTATTAGATGCCATTAGGGGCGCAGACTTTATCATCTGCGGTGTCAGCAGCTTTGGCGTGGAATGGTACCGGGATGAGGTGCTGCCGAAGCTGGAAGAAAATGTACCGATGATCTCCGTTACAAAAGGTCTTATGAATACTGAAAACGGAGATCTGCTTACATATCTCGATATTTGGCAGGAAAAGCTGGATGCACTGGGCAAAAAGATTCCCCTCAACGCCATCGGCGGACCTTGCACCAGTTATGAGCTTGTTGCGCACGATCAAACAGAGGTTACCTTTTGCGGCAAGGATATGGATGTCCTGCGCATGATCAAATCCGCAATGGCCACCGACTATTACCACATCAGTCTTTCTACCGACATTGTTGGCGTAGAGAGTGCCGTTGCCCTGAAAAACGGATTCGCATTGGGCATTACCCTTACCATCGGCTTGAACCAAAAGGAATTTGGCATTGACAGCGAACTGCATTATAACTCTCAGGCCGCGGTTTTCGGACAGGCCGTCAGAGAAATGAACAAGCTTTTGCATCTGCAGAATGCCGGCGATTTTGATAATCTGGTGCTTGGCGCAGGCGATCTGTATGTGACAGTATACGGCGGCAGGACAAGACTTGTGGGCATTTTGCTTGGCCGCGGTCTGAATATTGACGAGGCAAAGGCAGAGCTCAAAGGCGTTACCCTGGAATCTCTTGTGGTTGCCGAACGGGTCGCAAAGGCAATCCGGGTAAAGGCCGAAAAGGGATTGATAAACCTGCAGGACTTCCCCCTGCTTATGCATATTGATGAAATCATTACACAGAAAAAAGCGGTTAACATTCCTTGGGAAAAATTCACATTCGAAAGGGAATAATAGTATTATGAATTATTGGACACAAAGTAACAGGAATATCTATGTTGCCGCACACAGAGGTTGGAAATCCAAATATCCCGAAAACACCCTGGAAGCATTTGAAGCCGCGCTAAAGCTTGGCGTGGATCAGCTGGAAACCGACGTGCGTATCACAAAAGACGGCGAACTTGTCCTTATACACGATGCAACTGTTGACCGCACAACAAACGGCACCGGAGCCGTTAACAACTTCACCCTTGCTGAATTGAAAGCTTTGGATGCCGGCAACGGAACAAAAATCCCAACCCTTATCGAATTTATGGAGCAGGTAAAAAGCCATCCGACCATCACCCTTGACATTGAATTAAAGGAATACCCAACTGAAGGCAGAGAAACCCTTGCTTACAGTGTTTGCGATCGGATATTGAAGATCATTGATGATTATGGGTTTACCGAGCGCACGGTTATCAATACCTGGGATGGAAAACTCCACGAATACATCCATGAAACCTATGGCAAAAAATATAAGCAGCATCTGTACTACCCGCAAAGACATTTGGAAAAGTATACAGGACCTTGCACCAAGGACCCCTATGTTTATGGCTATTGTACCTGTGTATTTGGGATTCTGGATGGTGAAATTTCCATTGACGATGCGAAGAAACTCCAGAAAGAAACCGGGGTTCGCCTTTGGGCAGGAACCTATGCCAAGGACGAACCAAGCATCGATATAGCCATCGCAATGGGCGCTGAGCTGATTACTTGCGACAACCCTGATGAAGTTCTGGAAATTTTAAGAAAAAAGAACCTGCATAAATAATGCAAAGCGAGGTGAAAATCACCTCGCTTTTGCTTTATATCGTTTCAAAACACTATGTATTGCCATATTGTAGGGGCGATACACACTCCCTCAGTCGCTTCGCGACAGCCGCTTACTGCGGCGGTCCCCTCTGTCACTCGTTCCTCGTGACGTCTCCCCATTTTATGGGGAGCGACCCTCAAAGAGGGAGCCTTCCGCCCGTTTAGGTTCCGTGAATATTTGCGGGTCATTCGTGAATGACCCCTACATATATTTCAAATCGTGATACCTATTACGAGCGATAAGCGAGCAACAAGGTTCACTCAGGTGTCCAAAATTTCCAATTTTGGACACCTGAGTGGTTCTTATTATCTGTATTTTGAGAAGATTTATACTGCACAGATTTACTTTTAAAATTAGTTTTACATAAAAAGACTAGCCAAACATCCGCTCCATTTGCTTTGTTGCTTTGCGTAATCTGTGGGCGTCATACCGGTTTGCTTTTTGAACACACGGGAAAAGTATTCCGGTGACTCAAAGCCCAACCTTTCCGAGATGGTACGAAAAGACAACTCACCTTCATCAATCAGCTGCATTGCCTTTTCAATCTTCAATTTGTTGAAATAGGCTATAATTCCCATTCCAACGTTATTCCTAAATACATGCATCGCAGTATTGACACTAACCCCAAGCGATTCGGATAAAGCGGTTAAAGAAATCGATTCTGAAATATGCTCCATTAAATATTGTTTTATTTCAAAGGTTATTTTTTGATCGTTTGCCTGTGTTACTGTTTTGCTTGTTTGCTGAAAAAGCATCCTTTCAAATTTACTGTTTTTAACATTAAGTCTTAACAAAAACGTCGCCAATAGTGATACGGCGTATCGCCTTACCGATTCTAAATCCGGCTCTGTAACTTCTTCGCTATAATACTGAGTTGCGGTATAAAAAAACTGCAATAACAGCTCACTTTCGATAGTTGAAAGAATTATCGGCTTTCCAAAAGGAGTTGCTTTTAAAAAAGAAAGATCGCCTTCAAATGTCGCAACTGAGTATATTACCTCAATGTCTTTGTCAAAGCTCATTGTAAGGTCACTACCGGGAGGGCAAATTACGATTTGACCTGAGCAAAGATGTATTTTTTCGGAATCAATTTCAAAATTAATTGTTCCCTTAACCACCCAATGTATGGTATATGCTTTTATCGTTTCATTCCAGGGCATATTTTTTGGTTTAAGAGGATTAAAATAATATGCACTTAAAACATTGTTTATCATAGCTTTCCTCCAAGCAGAATTGTGCAGGTAATAAGTGATATAAAACATTGAATATTACAGAGAATATCGATATAATTAGTATATACTACAAGACAGTATTTGTCAATTGGAGGTTTATTATGATAAGATTAGGTATTATCGGTTGCGGCAATATGACGGGACAACATTTGAACTCTTTTGAAGTGTTGAAGGATACGTTGAGGGTTTCTGTAACCTGCGACCTCAACCGAGAGAGAGCAGAACGCGCAAAGGAGATACTAAGTGCTGAGCGTTTTGACACCGATTATCAAAATATTTTAAATGACGTAGATGCCGTGCTCATAGCCCTTCCTCATCAGCTCCACTATCCAGTTGGAAAATTCTTTATTGAACACAAAAAGCATGTTTTGATGGAAAAGCCACTTTGCGTTAAAGAGTGGCAGTGCCTTGAGCTGACCAAATTAGCTGAAGAGCAAGGGGTAACGCTGATGACTGCCTACCCGGTTCGCTTTTGGGAAGAAACCTTAAAAATGAAAGAATATATGGACTCAGGTATTATCGGAGACGTGTTTCAGATGACAATATACACCGACCATTATAATCCGTCTCGTGATACAAGAGGAACCTGGATGACCTGCTCGGGTCTTGGTGGCGGTCAGACCTTCAGCCACGGATGCCACTATATTGATATTATGCTGTGGTTCCTCGGTAACCCCGTTAAAGGAACTCATTTGGGCACGAACCATGGAACACCTTGGATGGATAGAGAAGGAACCAGTCACGCTGTTATTCGTTTTGAAAATGGTGCAGTAGGATATCATACAGGCACCTGGGGCGCAAGAGGAACCACACATCCTTACAAAATGGAAATCTACGGAACAGACGGAACTCTTTCTTATTCCACCGGTGGTGAAAACAGCGGAAAAATTATGCTTATTAAAAAGAATGGTTATGATGAAGAAAAACGTTTGAACTCGGTTTTGTGGGAAAAGAGTAAGTCTTCGGGAAAACATACTGACGGAGAAATTGCACACTTTGTTTCTTGCATTTTAAGTGGAGAAACTCCCATAACCAACGGCCGCACTTCCACCACGGGCCTCAGAGTAATTTGGAAACTTTACGATGCAGAAATGAAGGATGAAGTTGCAGATTTAAGAGGTCTGGGTTTTAATCTACCTTTTATTGAAGAACCGATTTGTGATTTTGATTGCGATAGCGAAGCAGCTTTGGCTGATTATAAGTTCTAATCGGGAGTATATTGTATATGAAACAGATATTATTAATCGGCGATTCTATACGAATGGGATATTGTGAATATGTTAAGGATTTATTGAAAGACCGTGCAGAAGTAATTTATCCATCGGAGAACTGCAGATCAAGTCAAAATATTATTATAAATTTGTTAAATTGGTCCCATCTTTGCGATAAAGAAAAGGTAGGAATTATCCATTTTAATTGCGGGCAGTGGGATGCGGCTCATTTTAATTGTGACTTGACACCGCTTACCTCTTTATCTGAATATCGAAAGAATCTTTGTGCGATTGTACAACAGATGAAACGAATTTTTCCTAATGCAAAGCTTGTTTTTGCCACAACCACACCCATGAATCCTGCTTATCCGCAAACCATTAATCCTAGAACAACTGAAGATATAATTGCATACAACGACGTGGCAAAACAGGTTATGGAGGAACATGGAATTGCCATAAACGATTTGTTTTTGTTTGCTGAGAATTGGGGACCTGAACACTATATCGATTATTGTCATATGACCGAGATAAGCTATAAGTACCTAGGCAAACAGGTTTCTGATTTCATTAAATCTTTATAGTAACGACACAAAAGCGAGGTGAAATTCACCTCGCTGTTTCTTTATACCTATTTACCACACTATGTATCGCAATGCAAAACTCGTCGAAAAGTGTCAATGTGTTATGTGACGGGTCCCCCTCACGAATCCTCATAGTTCTTCTAATCTCTTTCGGTATGACCACACGACCAAGGTCGTCTATTTTTCTACCCTTCCCTGTTGCTTTCATATATAAATCTCCTTATCTATTTCATAGAGGACGGCGCCTTCGACGTCCCGAAAAAACATTAAATACGAAACGGGCTGTCGTGGGCGCCAGCCCCTACAACAAGATTTTCAAATTGTGTTGTTATTATCTGTAATTGTAAGAGAAAATACCGCGAGATTTACTTTTTAGATTGGTTGTGATATAATAAAATCAAGGATGGTGATTCAAAGTGAATGAGGCACTACTTAAAGCCCAAACCGAATGGAATTCTTTTGTTGTTGAACCATATTTTGAAACAAACAAAAACACAGTATTGTCCAGACCGTATTATATGGGCGTTTCAAATGAATATATACGTAGCAGTAACCGAATTATGATAATAGGTCAAGAAACAAAGGATTTTGGTTTATATACTGACGATTGGCCAATGAACGATATACGAGAATGGGGAATAGATTATCTGCAAAAGCAATTATACGGGATAGAATCAATAAAAAATAAATGCAAATATAACCGTTCGGCATTTTGGAAACTTTTCAGGTTGTTTGAACAAAAAGGTTTTGCTCCGTGCTGGAACAATATTGATAAAATTCAGCAAACTATTGACGGAAAAACCGTTCCATTAACATTCGAATTGGAATCTCATTTTTGCCGACAATACGGCAACTTGAAGAAGTCTCTAATCCAAAATGAAATAGATGCATGCAAGCCAAAATCCATATTGTTTATTACAGGTCCCAACTATACGCATTCAATGGCAATTAGTTTTGGAATTGATGAAACGTTGCTTTGGAAATATCGCCCCAATAATATAAACCCCATTTCAGATATAACCGATATTTTAAATAACGGAACAAAATGCATTTGGACTTACCACCCCACTTTTCTTAATCGCAAGCATATATTAGAAGATGTTGCGAAAAGCATAATAGAAATATTGTAGGAATGGAAAAACGGAGCATAATTGATATGTACCTCCAAAAGTGTCTGACTTTTGGGGTGCATATCAAATTTTCTACTCCGTTTTTATTATTTATTATACCTATCCACTACACTATGTATCGCCAAACAAAACTTATCTAAAGGTGTTAATGTTTTATGTAGAGGGGCTCCTTCGCGGATGCGCATCGTCCTTCTAGTCTCTTTCAGTATGACCACACGACCACTGTAAATCAAAGGAGATTCCCCTCTTATGGGAATCTCCTTTGATTTTTGTTTGTGTTATTTTGGCAGCCTGTTGGCGAAGTGTTTGTTTATTGAGGTCAACTCAGGATATTCAGTTCGTGCAGACCGTCCTCGGGTTGGTAAATGTGCAGCCAATCGATCATAAGCTTATTGGTGAACTGCCAATCGTCGGGATTCGATGTGATACCTGCTCCCGAATTCTTGAAACCGGTGGCCATACTGATGATCAGATATTGCGCCTGATTAAAGGTGGCAATGCGCTGTTCGGTCTCGGTGGTATCATAGGTAAAGAATATCTCGCCGTCGCAGGTGAACGACATTGCCCTATCGGTCCACAGCATTCCATAGGTGTGCATTCCGTCACCCAGCTTGGCCGAGGTATCTTTAAGACTGTACTTCTTGTCGTTGGCGTATTTGCCGCCATCAAGCGAGGTATGTATCCAACCGTTGGCCGTACCCGTTTCGGTCGGCCAGGAGTGGGTGTTAACGGCATACGTTGCCGTGTTACCAAAGCACTCGACAATGTCAATTTCGGGTTCGGCATCTATCTCGGACTTTTCACTGGCCGTCATCTGCCACAACGCGACCCAAAAGCCGTCGCCGTGAGGCAAAATGGCGCTCATTTCAATATATCCGTATTTATAGGTCATGGTTGTCTGTGTGCGGAGCATTCCGCCGTAATAGAAACTGTCGTCCTCACGAGCACAAATGTAAAAGCATCCGTCGGCAACATAAACGTCGTCGGGGCTGGACGAACGGACCGAGGTCTTGCCGTTAAGACCCTCCGACTTCCAACCGTTTTCACCGATATGCCACCACTTGGTCGCATCTATCTTGTCACCGTCAAAATCGTCACCCCATACCTGCTTATAGGTGGTTGCTTTATCCAGATTGGCAACCGACGTTTCGTAACTGCCCGACCTGCTCATTGAATCGTTAACGTCGCCCTTCAGAAGCTTAACAAACTCGGTGACCGCCATCGCGGTGGAATGTGCGCTGCCGCCGTTAAGCCAAACCTTTTTGTCCGAAACCTTAAGCGTCCATTCGTCGTAATCTGTAACGTACTCAACACCGCCGCGCTCAGCATTGCCGACGATTATCTCGTACTCACTTTCGGCCTCGGTATCGTAAGCGATATTTAACATATAACCTGTTTTCTTATAAACGGTATCGACCAACGACTCCATTTCCTTTTGTGCAAGGTACGAGAAGTTGTAAAGCGGGCGGACAAGCGTAAACTTTCCGACGTTTTGTTGGTTTACGGTGATATTTTCAAAATCGCCGCCGACCTCAAAAATATAGGCAATACCGCCCGTGACCCCGTTCACGTTCAGATATTTTTCGGCAAAAGCCTCACAAGCCGCCTTGATACCTGCAGAACTTTGAGAATTGATAACTATCTTTTTACCGACGGTGCAAATGATATAGTCGTCATATCTGCCCGAAGCCTTATCCGAAAGTATCTCCAAAGCCAGCTTTGATTCAAAACGGTTGGTGTGACCGACCAATATCTCAAAAGCATCGGTGCCGTCGGTGGTATCATCAACGTTTTTTATACTGACACCCAACGTTTCCTTCATTTTCTTGAAAAGCGTACCGGCCGTAGCAGTCAGCTCGGCATTGCCCTCGGGACGGACGATACGATAGACCGACTCGTTATCCGAGTCTATAAAAGAGACGTTTTCGGTCGACAATCTTGAGTCGCTGAAGGCGGCGCCCAAGCCGCCCGAAGTCGAGGCTGAACCGCCCGATTTCTTGCCACAGGACGAAAGACAAACGACCGACATTACAGCCAGAAGAAACAACGCAATTATTCTTTTCATATTTCACACTCACTTTTCTGTTTGATTTAATTTTATTGCGAAGGCATAAACACTGTCAATATAACGTTGTTGCAAACTCTAACTATATTGCTCGAATCTCAAAATCTTGGACTGTATATTATTCAAAATAAGTTGAAAAGACAAAAAAATTGTTATATAATTATTATAAATTAGTGTAAGATGAATATTGTACACCCAATTAAAGGAAGGAAACTGAAATGGACGTATTTATCAGCTGGACAAGAGCCGACGAGGACGTAAAAAACGCAATAGCCGAACGCCTCAGTGAACTGAATATTTCCTATTTTGACTCGGATGAGAACTGCACCTCCGACTTTTCGGAGGAATGTATTGCCGAGGTCAAAAAGTGCAGTGTTTTTATCGTAATCATCAGCGAGGCTGCAATGGCGGGCGGTTACGTCAAAAATGAGGTCATTACGGCACGTAAATGCGAAGACCTCGGTCAACTGAACATACTTGTCTACAAGGTCACCGACCAACCGTATACCAACGGGTTCGAATTCAACCTGAATCACATTTCCCACGTTACGGGTAACCTTGTCCAACGCAAGGAAGAGGTCATTGGCGAAAGCGGTATCGACCGTATTATCAAACGTGCCGTAAAGCTGCTTGACCGCCGTCGCGAAGGCGATCCCGAAAAGCCGTACGATGTAAATACGCCCATTGTCGACGGACTGACCCTGACCGATACAGGGTATTTTGTCGAAAACAGCCGTGACCTGGCCTTCCAAGAGATAGACAAAGCCTTCGAGCGTTCCAACGTCATAGTTTTAAAGGAAATGTTCGGTTTCGGAAAACGCAGTACGGTAAAAAAATATCTTGAATTAAGAAGCAGTACCTTCAAAACCAAGGTTATGCCCGATAACGATGCCGACCTTTACGGATTCTTTTTGTCGCATTTGGGATTTTCCAACGTCAACTCTGCCGTTTTTGAAAACCTGGAGGGCGATGCCCTTATAAAACGCAAATTTGAATTTTTGGCAAAGCTGGACGAAACAACGGTTATCATCATCCCCGATCTGAAAACCAACTCCGAGCCCGACCGCGCCATTTGCGAACGCTTGAAAGCCTTAAAATGCAAGGTTATTCTTCTGACGCAGGAGTCGACCGACCTTTTGGACGACTTTTTCCCCGTTGTGAATTTGGGAAGAATGGCCGACGAGCATCTTTTCGAACTGTTTTTTCACCACTACAAATATGCGGGTGAAGACGACCGCGAAGGCTTAATGCAGCCTCTTGCCACGTTTTTTGACAATATCGGCGGCCACACCAGGACGGTTGAACTGACCGCCCTTGCTTTGGCGCGCGATTTCGGCGCCCACCCCGAAGAAATACCTAACTACTTAAGACTTCACGGCACCGAAGGCGCACAGTTAAAGGACCGTATTTTAAACCAGATCGAATCCTTGTTCAACCTCGAATCACTCACCGAAGAGGAAAGGATCGTCTTGCAGGTTGCAGCCTATGTTGCTGTGCCCAACATTTCCGAAAAGAAATTCCTTGAGATCCTTAGCAGTTGCGGTGTCCAAAACCGCGCTGCCGTAATGTCACTTTCTCACCGCCGTTGGATCGACGTTGATATAGTCAACCGCTCGGTCTCGGTTGAACCCATCATTTCCGAAATAATCCTCAAAAAATGTGCCCGTGACTTTGTGTTGCTCTACAACTGTTTCTACCACATATACAGCGGATTGTCCTCCAAGGCCTTTTTCCAGGGAATAGAGAAATTGGGCATCAGCGGCTACGGCAAGCTCGAGAGAATACTTGAGCACGCAGGCTATGAGCTCGAGGCCTCCCTTTGCGGTATGCTCAAGCAAATCACGGTGTCAAATGACAACAACTGCAACCGTGACGAACTGAAGGCCGCCATTGAGGAATACAAGACTCTTCATCCCAACAACGTCGACGACGGGTCTGACGAATACGGTGAATATGACGAATCTGCCGAATACGCTGATGAAACCGACTGCGTCGATGAGTATGACGACGAATATACCAATGAAACCGACGGTGAAGAATATATTGAGATTCCCGTTGAAGAACTGTTTTCCCAAACGGTCGAAGAATTCATCAGGGCTTTCATTCTTCCCGTATCGCTTGTAACGAGTAATCTTGCAAAGGTTGCCGCCAATTTTGCCGCAACGGGCGATTTTTATGACAATATGATAGACTCGATCGACCTCGAATCCACCATCGGTATGTCGGAAGATGAGCTCACAGCTTATCTCGAATTTATGCAGGAGCAATTCCAAAACTCCGACGAATTTGACGAGGATGATGCCCGTTCGATCATTATTATGGAAGGCATTGCCTTTATATATGATTTTATCAACCGTCAGCGCCACACTCTTTTTGAGCATATGAATGCTATTCTGGAGTGCGTCGAAGAATTTCCCGAAGTGCTCGAAGATAAAGTCTGCGCTGAGATGACAGGCAACGTGCTTAATATGATCTGCACCGGTTTTAACAACGCGGGTGCTTCGCACAGTACGGTCAACCTGCTCGAAAAGGTTTTCAAAAAGGTGCCCGAGCTTGAACAAAGTCCCGAGCTTTTACCTGCATATCTTAATGCTTTGAGCCACCAGGCGATTTATACCGAACAGCTTTACACTGCTTACGAGCGACTGATAGACTACCTTAAGGCTTCTCAAGAGACCAATTTCGATAACCTCTCAGATGCCAAACAAATACAAAAATCATGGATCCTCGACTACGCGATAGACCTGGCCTACGGCGGTCAGGTCGAACGTGCCGTTTCGCAGTTTGAGGCCGCTCAAAAGCTCACGCCCGTAGCATTAACGGATATTACGGTGCATACCGCCAACATTGTGGTCAACGCGCTTATCAATTACGGTGATCTGAGCGGCGCCGTCGGCTTTATCAACAAGCACTTCCCTTCGGAGTTTATGAAGATATGTGCCGCCAACGGTACGGCCGAGACCCTCGCACATCTCGAAAACTTCGAAGCTTTACTCGCCATTGACGAAACACCTTTTGAGGAAGACGAGGATATCGGATATTCGGATTATTACAGCAGTTATTCGAGGCAGAGTAATCCGTTTGCCGAGCGTAAATACCGCGAGGTTGCCGACAAGGCCCTCACCTACGATTTCTCAAGCCTTACCGATTCGGAAATTTCGGCACACGCAAAGGCGCTTAAAGAAAAGGCCAAAACACACAGGCCGTGGTCTTTGATATCGGAAGCCTTTGCCCTGGTCAGCGAGGCCGGCAAGAGAACATTGGGCTTTAAACACCATCACGTTCAGTATATCGGTGCGGCGGCAATGTCCGACGGAAAGATTGCCGAAATGCTCAACGGCGAAGGCAAGACCTACACCATTGTTCTGGTGGCTTTCTACCACTATATCTGTGGACGGCAGGCCATAATTATTGACAATTCGGGTATTCTGACCGACCGCAACTGCAACTGGATGCGTGATGTTTATAAAATGTTGGGGTTGTCGGTTGGAAAGCTTCTGGAGCACAACCTTTTCGACAAAACCATGGTCGATACACGTCACGACGTGGTCTATGCCAAACTCAAACCCATGGTTACGGGATATTTATGCAACGAAACATCTTGTTACGCAAAGCCGTTTAACATCGGCGCTTGCTCACTCATAATCGACGAGGCCGACTTCACCCTCATTGATGAAGCACCGAAGCCCGTCGACATTATCACACGCGAGGACCAGAGAAATACCGTTGACGAACACGCAAAGGCTTATGAATTGGTCAATTCTTTAGATAATTGCGACGAATATTACGACTTTGAACACGGTAATGTCACGCTCAAGCCGAAGCTCTACGACCTGATCGAAAAAACTTTCAGGGTCAATTATCTTGATATCAAAAACGTCGGTTTACTAAAAGACATCGAGTATATCGTGATATCGGCAATAAAATGTCGCGAATATTACAAGAGCGGCGACGGCTATACCATCGTAAACGGCGTTCCTTCGTTTGAAGACCTTAACACGGGTGTTTATATGCCCTTCCGTGAAACCTATCAGTACTTCATTCTGCGGCAGGAAAACCTGAACGTTGACCGTGTTGTTTCGAAACTCTTTGAGTATGAGACCACCAACACCATAACGCTTCGCGACTTTTTCAGAAAATTCTATTCACTGTGCGGCACCACCGCAACCGCCATCAGTTTTGAGAAAGAATTCAAGGAACTGTACGGCCTGGAATATATCGCCATTCCCACCAACAAGCCCTGCGTCAGAACGGTCTATCAAACGCCCGTCTTTACCACACTTGAATCCAAGATGAACGAGATAGTCGCTCTGGTCCAAGAGAAATTCGAGACGGGACAGCCCGTTTTGCTGGTCACCAAAGACGTTGACGAGTCACTCGACGTATCCGAAGCACTGACCGAAGCCAACATACCGCACAAACTGGTCAATGCCGACAACGCTCTTGACCTTAACAAGACCGTAGCCTCGGCAGGTAAAATCGGATCAATATTCGTAAGTACGTCGTTGGTCAACCGCGGTGTCGACATCAAGCTCGGCGGTGACCCCGAACTTCAGACACGTCGTGAGCTTGTCGGACTTGGTATCGACACTTCGGAACTCACCCGCTTCATCAATGCTAAATTCACACCGAAAATGGCCGAAACCGAACTTTTCAAAAAATACCGCAGTATTTTGGAAAAGAACCGTCTTCTTGCCGCCGAAGAACGCCGCAGGGTCCTTGAATTGGGTGGCCTTTGTGTCATCGGCACAAGCTTTTTCGGTGAAAAGCGCACCGAACAGCAGACCTTGGGCCGAAGCGGACGTCAGGGCGAGGTCGGTGAGTGCTATCTCTTCAGATCATATCAGGATAAAGACCTGCTTCGATTGCTGCCTGAAAAATATTCACGTCTGATGAGCAGTATGGATACCGAGGTTGACTACAAATCAATCCGTTATCTGTTCAATATCGCACAACGCCGTCTGCACGACTTTGACTTTAAAAATATCCGTCAGTGCAACGACCGCCATATTTTTATTGATGAAGCCCGCCCCGATTTCATCGGCCGAAAGAGGCTTGTAATGTCGGGGGACCTCAAAAGCCACGACGTTTTGAGATGGTGGGCAGAAAGCACTCGGACCCGCAGCGATCTTGAAGCCTTAATTAACGGCGAAGAGGTCAAAGACAAACAATTCTTGAAATCGGTGTTCAAAAACAACCGAGAGGCATTTGAGCGCACGCCGAAAAGAAGATATACAAAGGTCCTTCTCGATGCCGCTTGCCGCTCGCTGTTCGATGACAAGGAGGATTTGAAAAGTGAAGTGTTCAACATCACGCTTATACACGAACTGGTTTCTGCGTGGTCACACTATATAAAAATAGTGCGGAACGTAACAAAAAACACCGATGCATCACCCCGCTCCATCAGAGACGATCTCGAACCCGAAAAGTTGAGAATTCTGATGGAAGCCGTCGATAAGGCCTGCCAAAAGACCTCCGAAGCGCAGGTCAAACCGCCCGTTCCGTTGTCGTAAGTTGTCGTGTTAAGCAGTGGGGTAGCATCCGAATGCCGATTTTTACGGGCGGATTTTTGCCTACCGCCGCCGATAACCCGAAAAATGCCGAAATTATGCCGTTGCAGACGGGTTCGGATACCGCCCCACTGCTTCCCGCATAAAAAACCTCATAAACCAATCACATAAACTTAACCGCCCCGAAGCCACCTTGCGGCTTCGGGGCGGTTAATTTTACTCAAACCTGGCTTTTAGCTTTTCCAGGGCTTTTTTCTCGATTCGGCTGACGTAGGAGCGGCTAATCCTTAGCTTCTTGGCCACCTCGCGCTGCGGTAATTCATTTCGCCCACCCAACCCGTACCTTAGTCGGATAACCGTCATTTCCCTGGGGGTCAGGGTGTCTTTCAGATATTCCTTCAACTTTTGCAATTTCACTTTGAGGTCAAGGTCCTCGACCACGTCGGAATTATCGGTGATAATGTCGATGAGCGTCAGCGTGTTGCCATCCTTGTCGGTCTCTATCGGGTCAGAAATATATACATCCTGTGCCGTCTTTTTAAGCGCCCTGAAGTGCATCAGAATCTCATTGTCAATGCACCGTGCGGCGTAGGTTGCGAGGCGGATACCCTTGTCGCTTTTGAAGGTTGAGACCGCCTTGATAAGACCGACGGTGCCGATGGAAATGAGGTCGTCCTGATCGACTCCGTTGCCGAAATATTTTTTGGCAACGTGGGCAACCAACCTTAAATTGTGCTCGATAAGCTTTTTACGCGCCGACGCGTCACCCTGCTCTTTAAGGCACAGCAATTCAGCCTCCTCTTTGGACGACAACGCTTTCGGAAACGATCCCTCAAACCCTGCGTGCAGGAACATAAACATCAGATTCGGAAACAACTTCAACAGCAACGACAAAAACATAATATCAACCCTTTTTCAAAGTTTATTGATATTTATGTTTAATGCCCGTCCAACTTGCAGGTCCAAAAGCAACAAAAAACGACACCCGTCAGTCGATGCTTACAGGTGCCGTTTGTTTTAATTATTGATTACGGGCGAAGTCTGTCGCGGTCACGGGGGAATGCCGTTGCCTGCTTGATGTTATCAAGGCCCAGGATATTCTGAACGATTCTCTCAAGTCCGAGACCCATACCGCCGTGAGGAGGCATACCGTACTTGTGCATGGTGAGGTAATCCTCGAACTCCTCAATATCCATACCTCTGTCCTGCATCTTCTTGACCTGCATCTCATAATCGTGGATACGCTGACCGCCGGTGGTAACCTCAAGACCGTTGAGCAGCATATCAAAGCTCAGGGTATACTCGGGGTTCTCGGGATCGTCCATTGCATAGAACGGGCGCTTGACCGACGGATAATGGGTAATAAATACAATAGGAGCATTGTGCTCTTTAAGGAAGTATTCACCCAACCACTTTTCCTCTTCGGGAGCAAAGTCAGGTTCCTCCAAGGCGCGTTTACCGTGTTCACCGGGATGTGCATCGGCAAACAACTGCTTGGCCTCCATAAACTTGATTTTGGGGAAATGAGTCAACTCGGGCAGACGTGCATCCTTGCCAAGATACATTTCAAGCTCTTCGGCATATTCCTCATTAAGCACCTTAAACATATATTGGAACATTCTTGCTTCCAACTCCATCAAGTCCTCAAACGACTTGATAAAGCCCATTTCAAGGTCAAGACCCTGGAACTCATTGATGTGACGGTTGGTGCTGTACTTTTCGGCACGGAAAACGGGACCCGCGGTAAATACCTTCTGGAAAACGCCGACCATTATCTGCTTATACATCTGAGGACTCTGGTTAAGATATGCCTTTTTGCCGAAGTAGTCGACCTCGAACATATCGGCACCGCCCTCGGCACCCGACTCAACCATCTTGGGCGGTACGAATTCGGTAAAGCCTTCTTCTCTGAGGAAGGAACGGAAAGCGTACTGCACGCCGTCGGCAATCTTTAAAATTGCGCGGATCTTGGGGTTGCGAAGTGCAATAATGCGGTTGTCAAGCAGGGTGTTAAGGTTGAGCTTGTCCATCTTGCGATCGTTACCGATCTCAACAGGCGGAACTTCAGCCTTACCCGAAATACGGGTCATATCGTCGATGCGGATATCGAAGCCTAAGCGGCTGCGTTCCTCAACGATAAGGGTGCCGTCGACAACAACACATTCCTCGACCGAGAAATCCTTAACGTCGATGTTGGACTTGCCCTCCTCCCAGATACACTGGAAGCACATACGTGCGGCGCGGATAACAACAAATGCAAAACCGCTCATTTCACGGATGCGATGAATGGTGCCCTTAACGGTGACCTTGTCGCCGTCCTTGATCGTGCCGTTTTTAAAGCCGTCAACGATGTAGGCGATTTCGGTGGTATCAAGTTTTTTCTCGAAATTTAAAAATTCCATTTTTCTTCCTCCTGGTTTGTTTTTTCAAATTAAATCGGGGAAAACGGCAACAAAAAAAGCCGCCTTTATCCCTTACAATGGGACGAAAGACAACTTCCGCGGTGCCACCCAAATTAGTTCTCAAAAAAGAACCCACTTAAATGAAATTAACGCTTGTCTCACGGGCGGGTCTAATAGGCAAACGCCGTTCTTCCGCCGACTTAACGAAGGTCTTTCATTTATCGCCTCTTACCAACTCGCACCGACCGTCGGCTCTCTGAAAGAAACTCAAAACTACTCTTTCCGTCTGAACGTCTTTAACTGTGGTTAATTATAATTTATTTTTCACCGTTTGTCAAGGAATAACTGTAATCCACCTCGTAGGGGAGGGCCTGTGCGCCCTCCCGAAAGGCTAACGGTATCAACAGACCTTGCAAACGACCGCAAGGTGCGCCCGACCCCTGCTCCCTGTACCATTTCAAAAACCCGTCAAAGCCATCAAAAAGGCTTCTTCATCTGTATGTATTCCCAACAGGTCTCCTTCGCGGATTCGCATAGTCCTTCTGATTTCTTTCGGTATAACAACCCTTCCAAGGTCGTCTATACGGCGTACAATTCCTGTTGCTTCCATATATAAGAACCTCACCCATTTGCAAAATCAAAGATTTTGAATGGGTGCCCGAGAACCTTGCCACGCAAAGCGTGTAACAAAAACTCCTTTGCCTAATTGATAACACTGTTATTATCTGTCAACAAAGGAGTTTTGTACCGCTTGAAATTTTTATAGCGTTTGCTAATTAATATCTATTTCTTTTCAAATAAAGGATGAAGATAATATATCTCATCATCGGAGGAAGAATTATTGTCCGATGAGTGACCATAATGATATTTCCAAAGGCCGTGTTTCATATGTGCAGTATTTATCGAAATGTATTCACACCCTTTGTGAAAAGTAGGAGACTTCGAATAAAAAGAGCGATTTACAAGCGTAATAATTCCAAAAAAAGATCCATCTTTCACAAGTATTTCTTCATCGTTAATCGGTCTGTTGCGTGAGTTACTATGAGAACTTTGTTGTTCATATCCGCGGTCATCGTCCTGGTATGAGTTAAGATCAATTCGCCAACGATTAGCCTCAGCACGTATTTTATTGTATTCGTCGTTGTTATATTCTATCTCAGAAACATAAATATCGGGTTCCTTGCTTGTCCACATAGGATATTGGGGACTTCCACTCACCATTTTATCGGTTTCCAACTTTGAAACAGTAAACAGTTTCACAACATCTCTCTCCTTGTATTACGTTTTTTTAAAATTTTACCACACCACGCCTAAAAAATCAATATTTTCACAAAAATACAAAAAGGAGCAGATCTCTCTACTCCCGAAATTATGTATAATTCAGTTAATTTTCGCAATTTTTTGTCAGAAATTTTTCTCCAAAAATCGCCCAAAAAGCCAGTATTTATAAGGCTTTATCACACTTTTGTGTTATTATAACACGAGCCTCGATTCTTCTAACTATTCCCGTGGCTTTCATATATATATATCCTTATCACGTTTCGTAGGGGACGGCGCCTTCGACGTCCCGAAAAAACATTAAATCACGAAATGCAAATCTTCTTTTTTACAAAAGTTAATATATTCGAAAAAAGTTTTTCTACAACATCTGAAATAAGTTTCAGTAATATAGCACACAAAATGATAGAAAGCACTGTTATTGTCCAATTAAATATTTTGTAATCGGTTATGGATAACAAATTGAAAGGGCTCAAAATGAAAATTTGATGAACAATATAAATAAAAAAGGAGTATTTGTCGGTCAAATCTAAAAAGGCAACCCTTTTTATTTTTTTAAAGAAAACAATAAATATAAGCGTGATAGATATACCTAAAAGCGCATGTGCATACGCTAAGAACCAATCAAAAAATATAAATGTCCCGGGGTTTATATATTTAAAATATATCTTTACTATATTCATAATTATCGTGAGAACAACTATAATGCAAGTGAAAATTTTAAATATATTATTTTTATAGTTATGCAAAAAAACAGCAGTAAAATAGCCGAACAAATAGCAAAAGATTCTACTAAAATCAAAAAATGAATTAAAAGCATATGAAAGCAAAAATCCGGCCATTGCAATTAAAATACATACGAAGGAGAAAACTAGCCATTTTAATTTTTTCATTATATCTGCCAATGCTTGTAAATAAGGGGTAATTAAATAGCAAAACAAGATGTAACTTATAAACCAAAGATGTCCTAACCCATCAATTGTTCGAATAGTTAACAAAGAGTAAATAGCCGTAGAAATATCAATTGATTCTTTATGAAAAACAAAATAAAGAATAATGCTGGGTATTAAAAAACAGTAATATGGAATTAAAATCTTCTTAAAATTTTTGCCAACAAATTCAATTGGTGAAGTGATTTTTTTGTTGCCATATAAAAAGCCGCTGATGCAGAAAAATATTTGTACTCCTACGTTAAACCACCATGCGAGTTCATTTCCGTAATATTGAAGAAAATGGCATAACACAATAAACGCCATTGCAATAAATCTCAACAAGCTTAGGGAATAATTTTTTTGTGGTGTTTCATTTGTATGTAATTTCATTTTTCTTCTCCTAAAATATAATTAAAAGCATATTCATTATACAACAAACGGCAAATTGTTGCAACATCACTTTGTATCTATCTCCTTATCACATTGGTAGGGGCGTTCTTTGAACGCCCCTGCGTTATTTTTGTTTTTTCTACTATTATCTGTAAACACAAGAGATTTGTACTGCTGCATTTGCTTTTGTTATTGCAATATTTATTGTCAACTTGTGAATATTTTGTTGACAACTATCCGTTGTATTTATATAATAAAATTAGCCCCTGAAATAAATATTGGAGGTATCAATATGGAAGTTCAAACCGAAAAATCTTACTTTGACGGCGGCCTGCTGCAGTTGATTGGCTGGCAAATTCTTGGCGGCTTGGTTACGGCACTCACCTTTGGCATTTGCTATCCGTGGGCAATTTGCATGATTTACCGTTGGGAAGCAAAGCACACCGTTATTAACGGACGCAGACTAAAATTTAACGGTACTGCAATGCAACTTTTTGGCAACTGGATCAAATGGCTCTTGCTGACGATAATTACTTTTGGTATCTACAGTTTCTGGCTGAATATCAAGCTGATACAGTGGAAAACAAAACATACTGAGTTTGCAAACTGATTGTCTAATAACGACCGCTACAAAGCGTAGCGGTCGTTATTATTCGCACAAGCCTTTATTCTCTGTGTGCGGAAAAAGCAAAACAGTAATCACAAAAAGCGAGGTGAAATTCACCTCGCTTTTACTATGTGAAAAATGATCAGAAATCCATTTTGACACCAATGATTCGCCTATGATATTTTCCGTTATTTACAGCAATTCATCTTTTTCCAAAACATCTACAATCTGTTTGCTTGCAGTGCCATCGCCATAAGGATTTTTTGCCATTGCCATTTCCTTATATGCCTGTGGATCATCCAAGAGTTTTATAAACCAATTGTAAATATTCTCTTCCTCAGTGCCGACCAATTTTAATGTACCTGCTTCGACACCCTCAGGACGCTCAGTCGTGTCACGCATAACAAGCACGGGCTTACCGAGTGCGGGGGCTTCTTCCTGAATTCCGCCGCTATCCGTCAAAACGAGATATGCTCTCGACAGTATGTTGTGGAAGTCGATAACATCCATAGGCGGAATAAGCTTTATTCTTTCAGATTTGAACATCTGATTTGCCAATTCTCCGATTTGAGGATTCATATGAACAGGATAGATTACCTTTATATCCTCTCGTTCCTCTACCACTCGGCTTATAGCTCTGAAAATCTGTTTCATTCCCTCGCCGAGATTCTCTCTTCGATGTGCAGTCAGAACAATCAGTTTACTATCTTGCGCCCAGTCTAAAATTTCGTTGCTGTATTCGGAGCGAACGGTTGTCTTCAACGCATCAATGGCAGTATTTCCCGTTACAAAGATATCTTTCTCGCTCTTTCCTTCCTTAAGCAAATTGCTTTTAGCGGCTTCGGTCGGAGAAAAATGATATTTCGCCACAATTCCAACAGCCTGTCTGTTAAACTCCTCAGGATAGGGAGAATATATGTTATTGGTACGCAAGCCGGCCTCAACGTGACCTACGGGTATGCGTTTATAAAAAGCAGCCAACGCTGTAACAAAGGTGGTGCTGGTATCACCGTGTACCAATACTATGTCGGGCTTTTCTTCTTCTAAAACAGTTTCTATTCGTTCCAGAATCTTTCTTGTAATCGTAAACAACGTCTGTTCCTTTTCCATAATAGAAAGATTGTATTTTGGAACAACCTCAAAAATTTGCAGAACCTGGTCAAGCATTTCGCGGTGCTGACCTGTAACGCAAACAACGGTTTCGAACTGCTCAGGTCTGCTCATTAATTCCTTAACGAGCGGACACATTTTTATTGCCTCCGGTCTGGTACCGAACACTAACATTACTTTTTTCATAATTACACCATCCTATGTTTTATTTATTATATAATTCTATTAACGATTTGGACCAAACGAAGTCAGAATAATGGTCTGCAATATGATTTGAAACCGCTTGTCTGTCAAATTGCCATTCGTTACCTTTAAGCAGATATTCTTCCATAAGGTTTGCAAGTTCTTCTGCCGATTCGCTTTTAAAGGTGTGTACATTCGGAAGGCAAAAAGACCGGCTTACTCCGTGAATGTCGCTTGTAATAATATGCTTTCCTAAATATGATGCCGCCGTTTTCTGCACGCTCTATAAGTGCCTGCAATTTTTCACAAAACTACCGGGAAATTCCGAAGCAATTGCACAGATTTCTAAGCAACGTTTCATATTAAATTTTTTCCTTTATCAGTTGTATTGTTTTTTGTGTGGCATTACCACTGTCATAAGAACCGGTTTCTTTGAAATATGTTGTCAACTTATTTCGATAATCGTCATTATTAAAACTGTTAACAGCCTCTATCATTTCTTCTTCGGTTTCACACAGCACACCGGGCCATTCCGAAGGCGAAGTGTAAAAACCTCGGGAAAGGTCATAATCCTTAAGATCCGGCGTATAAAGAATACAGGGCTTACCCGATAGACCAAAATCCCACATACTTGAAGAATAGTCGGTCACAAGCATATCTACAGCAGCTAAAAGCTCCTGCATATCAGGATAATCTGACACAGAAATAGCATTTTCAGTTTGTTCCCAGTTATCTGAATAATAATGCATTCTGATCATTAAAACGGCTTTCCTGCCAAATTTTTTCTCCACAGCCTTCCTCAGATTATGGAGCGGCTCAAAACCAAAGTCAAAGGAGTTCTCCCCCACAGCACCTCGGTAGGTGGGTGCATAAATAATCAGAAAATCGTCATTATCAAGATTATACCTTTTTAATATGTTTGCTCTAAGCTTATTGCAACCTTGAGTATCGAAAAAAATGTCATTTCGTGGCATACCAACCGGTACGAAACGCTCTTTTGGCAACCTTACAGAGTCAATCATAACATTGGTGAAAATTTCACTTGAGGATAGGAAATAGGTGGTTTGAGCAGTGGCTATACTTAATTCCTTCAGGTCACCGCTAATATCGGAATTTATAGCATGTCCCACACGCTTGTAAGCGCCACCTCCGTGCCAAGTATTGATACTGATTTGATTTTTCCTGAGCGGTATCCTTCCGGTGACTCCTGTATTAGTAACAATGAATTTACTGGTCAATATCCCGTGAAAATATCCGAAAGAATTATGTTTAACGAATTTTACATTACCACATTTGATTAAGGAATGTTTATTGCTGTCATTTAATTCCCAAACAAATTTAAAATCACTAAATTCAGGGTCATTGCACATTTTTTCAAACACAACTTTAGGGTTACAGGAAAACTGTTTTCCTTCATATGCTGAAAAAAACACTTGATTTTTTCTAAGCGGAAATACCCAAAGGCATTTCATTAAAAATCTCGTTAAATCGATACGGATGAATCGGATGATTTGTTTTTTCATGATTTGTCACCTATTTTAAAAACGGTTTTAAGTTCCTTTTTGCAAGAAACAAAACAAGCTATAGCTAAACAAATTATTTCAACTATAGAAACCTTAACCGCATAGAATACCCAACCCAAAACAGTAATTTCGGGTTTTGCAAACAACATATAACTGACAACTGCGCAAACAACCGAAGCTATGGCAAAGCATACGAATTTTTTTATGAATACAGATGCCTTGCGGAACAAAATATTTTTCTTTAAATACCAAACCTGAGTCACTGTACGGTAAATTGCTGATACAAGTAAGCCAAAAGCAACGCCGTTAACGCCCCAAACAAGCGCTAATATAGCTGATATAGCAACTGTAATAACCGCTTCAATATAAGCGTATTTACTGACCTGTTTGAAATGACCCGCAGAATATGCCATATTAACATAAGGGTCGCGAATGCAGAAAACGCATTCAGCAGCCATAAGTATAATACCTAAGAGCGGTTGGTTATAGTTGGCATCGTTTATTCCTTTTGTGTAAAGCAGTGCAAAGTATGGCATTACAACTGCCGCCACAGTAAAGCAGAAAAATGACACAACAAACATAACAAATTCATACATATCGAAAATGTTATTGGCGGTTTCCTTATCACCCTTGGCATAGGCGTTACCTATTGTTGGTATAATGCCTCCCGATATGGATGTTATCAGACTTTTCAGACCATTGGAAACAAGAGTGTAAACCGAAAAAACAGAAACTGTGGAAAGGGATGCGGTTACAGATAATATAACCGTTGCGGCACTGCTTCTTATCATAGCCGCAACGTTAATTCCGAATCCGTCCCAACGCTGAGACAGTAATACCGAATCGGTTTTGGCTTTTTTATTTAAACTATAATTTTTTCTTATATAACTATTTAAAACCAGAGGTTGAAGGAAAAATGCAAATCCTGAAATGAGTTTAACAATGTGGATATTTGAGCCGAATCTAATAAATATAAAGGTTAAAATTAAATTAAGAACTACCGAAACACCCTGCGCCAAAACGGCAATGTACATTCTTTTGTCGGCCTGAAGCAAAAGACGCCAGGACAGAGAAAGGGTATACTGAATAAGGGTGCTTAATCCCAAAATCATTACCATTGAAGCAATGTAACCCCAGCCGAAGGCGGAATCGATCACAACGGGATAAACTATTGCCAATATTACCTGATAGATACAGAAAAACAGAGCAACTTTTTTGAAGAAAGCATCTGCAGTAGATACCACTGCACTTACCTTTTCATTGTCTTTAGTTGCTAAAGGTTTATATAAGTTCGCAAGGATAACCGAGGTTACACCGCCTTCTATTAAACTGATGTAACCTAAAAATTGTGTGATGGAAGCAACCAAGCCGTTCACTTCTGAACCGAAGGCACTCAAAATCAGCTTTGGCACCATAAATCCACTTAAAAGGGTTATCACCTGTAATGCGACAGTAGAAACAACATTAAGCAGAGTATGTTCTTTTCTTTCCAATTAAAGTCTCTCCAAAACAATTAATTCATTGAATTTTCTTGCCAATCGGCAATCATTCTTTGGTACATTTCCTTTAAGCCATAGCTTGGTGACCAACCGAGATTTCTTAGCTTTTGCGAGGTCAGATGCATTGTGCTGTCCGGTGCGTAGCCAAGAACTGCAGAGTTTTCGGGTATGTCAAATTCAACCTGTGATTTTCCGTTTGAAATTTCTTTTGCAACTAAACTTGCCATATCCTTAATCCGCATAGTTGTCTCTTCATTTACTACAGTATAAGCTTGACCGTTTTCTCCTCTTGTCAAAAGACAAAACAGTGCCGATATAACGTCAGCAGTGTAACAATAATTGCCAAAAGATTCCCCTTTGGTGTGAAGAACGATATTTTCTCCGTTGATTGCACTTTTTGCGAACTGTGCAAAAACTCTTGTGTCACTCTCAGGCACACCTGCTCCAAAGGTTTGGGCAAGACGTGCAATTTTAACGGGGGTGTTGTGTTGAGAACTATAAGCAGCACAAATACATTCGCAAATTCTTTTGCCCTCTGAATAAGAACTTCTGGGATTTAAAATATCAATATATCCCAAATCCTTTTCGGTGATAAGGTCTTTTTTCGAATCAGTTACGCCGTATGCCTCCATAGAGGAAAGATAAACGATGCTTTTTACATTGTGACATTTGGCAAATTCCAAAATATTTGTCGTGCCTTTAATAGCGGTCATAAGGGTTTCGACAGGATTGCTGACCATATATTTAGATGCCGTAACGCTGGCGCCGTGAATAATATAGTCTATGCTATCCCTTATTTCAAAGCGATCTGTCACATCCGCAACGACAAATTTAAGCCGAGGGTTATTTATTTCCTCGGCGAAAATTGCTTCAGCTTTTTTAATATTGCGAACAAGGGCATAAACAGTGGTATTTTCTCTACAGTTAAGTAATGCCTTAACAGTCATTGAGCCTACAAGCCCCGTGGAGCCGGTAATTAAAAAGGACGCGTTATTTAATTTTTCCCAATCAATTGATGGATTATTTTTAATATAGGTAAAATCCTGAATGAGACATTCGGTCATTTTATTCAACTCCGTAAATCTGTGCATTTTCCTTTGCTTCTAAAATAGCTCGCATTGAGTAAAAATCCTGGGGTGTAGTAATTTTAATGTTTTCCTCAGGACCGTCTACAAGATAAAGGCTTTTGCCAAAATATTGCATCATTGAACATGAGTCAATAAAATCATTTTTACCTTCATTTAAAGCTTTTTCGTGGGCAGACAGAATATCATCAAGCCAAAAGCTTTGAGGCGCCTTTGCAATTCTTGAGTTTGCACGACTGGGGACATAGTCAATAGCGGAATCTTCTTTTACCACCAGAATAGTTTCTTTTACAACAGCAGTCGTGATTGCAGAACCGTTTTTCTTTACAGATTCAATATTATCACTTATCAGTTTAGCGTTAATAAGCGGACGTACACCGTCATGAATTAAAATAACGGTATCTTCCTCACCGGAAACCTCTTTTGCGGCAACAAGTCCGTTATATATTGAAAGCTGGCCTGTGGCTCCGCCGGTGACAATTTTTTTAACCTTTTCGATGCGGAATTTATATAGAAGATTTTGAAGATAATCGATCCATCCTTCTACACATACAACCACGATTGCATCAATATCAGGGTGATTTTCAAAATGCTCTAAAGTATGTATAATAATAGGTTTATTATACATTTCCAAGAATTGCTTAGGTCTTTCTTTGCTATGCATTCTGCTGCCGACACCGCCGGCAAAAATAAGAGCAGTATTCATATATTTTCTCCTAATCGGTGATTTGAGATTGTTGCGTCTCTTTTCTTAAAAAAACAAAGAATAACATTAATTGGAAGGCTTGAATCCAATAAGGATAGTAAAGTGAGTTATCAATCACTCCTTGACCTAACATTGCCAATATTATGTAAATACCCAATAAATAGTATTTGCAATTTTTCTGATCTGTCGTTTTGGATGTTTTTTTCAGTACCAAAACAAGCATCCAAACAAATACTGTTCCCGCTATGCAGAAGCCTACCACACCTGTTTCACAAAGCAACTGCAAATATACGTTATGAGCGTTTATGGCGTGTATATTACCTGATTCGGGAGCCATATCCTTAAAAGAACGCCAACCGTTGCCTAAAATGGGTTTATCAGAAAAACCTTCAATAGCAATCTTCCACAATGCCATTCTGCCGTTTCCGAATTTGTCGATATCGATATTCTCCACATTCCCCTCGACTTCCTCGGTTTGAGATAAATCAGAGGATAAATCAGAGGAGAGATATTGATGATAATCGTATCGTGAGTCAATGGTTACGGTGTTAAACACAATAAGAGTTAATACAACACAAAGAATGGGAGCAACTATTGTTTTAAGATTTGAAATGGGGGAAACCTTCCACTTGCGGGATTTCAACCATTTTATAAAGGTAACAACCGTAATAGCAACCAGGCATACGATTAATTCCCCGCGGCGCTGAACTGCGAACAAACCGAATGCCAAAATAAAAATCATCGGTAAGTGGGTTTTAAGATTTTTGTCCTTAATGCTGAACCATACAATAGCTAAACCAAAAGCGATTATAAAGGCGGTATAGCCGACATCTTCGCCAAAAGCAAAGCCGTATCCTTCTGCAGCTAAACGATTATTGTAGGAGATGCTTGTTTTTGTGATTATTGAAAAAGCAACCTTTGACACCTGTTTTGGGAAGTAGGTGTATATTATGTTGACCACAGAAAATAACAGAGCAATGCCCACAACGGAATATCTTGTTACAGAGAGAATTCTGTCGGTTGGGGGACTGCTTATCCAAAACAAAACGCTTCCTGAAACTAAAATAATTACATAATAAATTAGTGTTCTGTCAAGCGAAAAGTTTCTAAGTATATTAACGAATACAAATAGATTAAGAGCCAAAACAAGCAAGTGAGGTGCCTTTAATTCCAATTTTCCCTTTTTAACAAATAGAAAATGTAAGAAGCACAAGCCTGTCCAAGCACATAGTAAGAATGCGCCTATAACGGCAGAAATTCCAAAATCGGAAAAAACAAAAGAAAGTGCCAAATAAATAGCAATAACCGGCGCACTAAACACTGTAAAATCAAATTTAAAAAGTTTCTTCACTTTATAACTTCCTCAAATTGTAGTGGTTTATTTAATTCCTAACGCGTCCATAATTTTAACTACAACCCCACAAAGCTTGGGACCCAGCAATTTTTTTATTTTCTTTCGAAAATTAGTATCGCTTTCTAACCAGGTACCTGCAAAGTGATGTATGGTGTATGAGTTTTCAGTCACTTCAATCTTTAAGGTTCGACTGTTTTTTGGACAAAAATAATCGTAAGGGTACATTGTAAAACCGTTAACGGTTTGCTTTTGGTTGTTCATAAGCATACCGTTATCAGTAAAATATCTTGTAATAGCTTCTACATTTGTGCTAAGGTCAAGTTCGCCCTTGTCGTTAACAAAATGCCTTCCGTCATAATCTTTCAAAAGATCACCAATTGCCTTTTGGTTGGGTTCACTTGCCATAATTCCCGTCGGAACTGCTGTTTCACTTTCAAAACCGGAAAATGCTTCATGTTCTAAAAAACAGTCAATAGGTTTCAGAAGCTCAACGTCAGTATCCATATATACACCGCCTTGGGTGTAAAGGGCATAAAGTCTTACGTAGTCTGTCACAAATGCCCATTTTCTGTTTTCGTAAGCTTCTTTTACGTAAGGAACAGAATTAACATCGAAGGAACTTTCGTCCCAACGTATTATTTCGTAATCAGAACAGTGTTTTTTCCAGCTCTCAATATAATCTTTCGCATCTTGAGGCAAAGGATTGCCCCCGAACCAGCAATAATGTATTTTTTTTGGTATCATAAAAATCCTCCCCTGTTTACGCTTCCCCTTATAATGGCGGTTGAACGTTGAAATTACACTTTTGGTGCAATTTCTACGCCAAATCAAAGATTTGGCAACAAATTTTCTCTGAAAATTCGATTATTTAAAAGCTGATTTATCAGCTTTTGTGGAAGCACAAAGCGCTTCCTCGGTCTATAATCACTATATTGCAATGCATAGTTACACATATACAATATATCACTAAACAGGGTATTAGTCAAGAAGAAACGAGGCGTTATCAATTATATTTTACTGTACAAATTTTGAAAATTTCGCTGAAAAACCCTCCGAAATTCGGAGGGTTTTAAAATCGTTAATCACAAAAACCTAAGTCTGTCTTAATTCCGATAGATTTTGCTTTGAAAACGTGGCTTTTGCGGCGGATTTCTTTCGGTATAACAACTCTCCCCAAAAGTACCGCTTTTTTACTTGGAATCCACAATTTTTATTATTCGGTCCACCCCGGCACACTTCAAAAGCTTTAAAACATCTGTGTTGGGATTTTCTATCACAAACTCTGTCCCCATTTCTTGCAACGCTCGATTTCTTCCAATGATAAATCCCATTCCCGAGGAATCCACAAATTTAAGCTTTGATAAATCAAGCACCACTTTTTCAAAAGACGATTCGCGGATTTTTTTGTCAATCTTTTCGCGCATTTCAGCAACATTGTGATGATTGATTTCACCGATAATAAAAATTCGCAGAGTGCCCTTTTCAAAAGCAAAAACAAGGTTGTCTTTTATCATATTTTCACCTTTTACTCATTCAAGTGATTTGTTACCATTAGTGTATTGTAAATACACCTGTTTGTCAAGATGATGATTATAAAGCGGAGTGAACGTTTTGGTTCACTCCGCTTTTAATTTAGTGTAAACTACTTTTCAAATGTAACCACACGGGCATTTAAAAGCTCGGCATCGGACGGGATGTGCGACACCATCAGCACGGGTTTGCCTTTTTGGATATACTCACGCTTGATCATTTCGGCCATTATACGCTTGTTTTCGGCATCAATACCGTTGAACGGCTCATCCAAAACAAGCACGTCACCCTCAAAGCAAAGGGCTCTGACAATGGCGGCACGGCGTTTCATTCCGCCGCTTAAATTCCGCACCTTTTCGTGTATCGAGTCGCCCAGATTTGCCTCTTTAAGAAGCTCGATCGCAACCGTTTTCCGCTCATCGGCCAAGGGCGGCAACAATACGTTGGTTATCAACGAAAAGCTGCTCAGTAATCGGTCCTCCTGAAAAACGACCGACGGTCTTTTCACACCCGAAATTTCACCCGAATCAGGTTTAAGTAACCCCATTACAAGCTTTAAAACGGTGGTTTTACCGCATCCCGAGGGCCCCGAAAGACAAACGCATTCGCCGTCGTTAACGGTGAGATTGAACTTGTGTAAAACCTTGTCCTCGCCGTAGGAAAAGTCGATGTTTTTAAGTTCTGTCATAACCCTTCCTCCCGCTTTTTCAGAAAATAATTACACACGGCTTTGAGCAAAACCTCAATAATAAGGCTCAATATCACGACGGTCAGTGTTATGGCGTAAACAGACGCAAAATCGATCATTTTTTTGCCCTCTATCAGCAACGAGCCGAGCGCCACGGCAGGTTCGCAAATGACCTCGGCGGCGACACCCGATTTCCAGGCCAGACCTAACGCATTGACCGTTGCGGTCAGCAACTGCGGCAAAAGTGACGGCAGTTTTATGTACCAAAACGTTTTGACGCGTCCGATATGGAAAACCTGCGCCATTTCGCACAACTCGCGGTCCGGGTTGGATAAGCCGTCGTGTACCGTCTGCCAGATAAGCGGTGTGACCATCAGCGCCACGACCGACGTCGGCAAAGCATCGCTTTTAAAAAGCGAGAAGAACAGTATGGTTATGGCGACGACCGGAACGGCGCGTATTATCTTCATAAGCGGCGACAAAAACATATCGCACACTTTGAAAAAATGAGTCAAAACACCCAACACAACTCCACCGACGGTTCCGACAAAGAAGCCGTAAAATATGCGAAGCAGCGTTTCACCCACCGCAGCAAGATATTTGGGGGTAAATGCCATTTCAAGCCAAAGTTCGAAAACCTCTATGGGGCGCGGAAGCAAAATATACATCAACTCGTTTTCCCGCGCGACAAAACGCGCCACAGCCTCCCAGACCAAGATCCAGAAGGCGGCGACTATAATTATTTTGACTGCTTTTTTGATAAAAAGTTTTAACTTACTTTGCGTTGTAGTAGAGGTTGTCACCGGGCATTGCTCCTCCTATTGATTTGGGGTCTGCGGTGAAAAGTACATTAAAATATCCGTTAACGTTGGTCTTCATTTCGGCACCCGTTACGTAGCAAAGATTGCAGGTAGGGATAGCCTTTTTGGCAATGGCTTCGGAAGCGGTGATCTTGTAGGTTGCGCAATGCTTTGCGGCCTCTTCTACGTTGGTTTTGGCAAACTCTACCGAAGCGGAATATTCCTCAAGGAATTTTTCAACCGCGGCGGTATTTTCGGCAACGTAGGAATCAAGCGCTACGACGCAACCCATCATCAATTTGGTGTCCGAAACCTTGGCCCACTCATCGTTGATGGAAAGTGCACGTTTTAAGTTCTGATTTTTAGACAAAACGGTGGTTGCGGCAGGTTCGGGAGCAAGACCGATCTCGGCTTCGCCCTTGACCAACTTTGCAACAAGCTCTTCACTCGATACGAAGTTGATGGTAACGTCCTTTTCGGGGTCGAGACCGTTCTTTTCAAGGATATATTTAAAAATGAATTCGGGGTTCTGACCCTTGCCGGTCGAATAGATAGTCTTACCCTTTAAATCGGCAACCGACTTGATGGTGTCACCCTTTTCGAGTATGGACAGTACACCGTAGGTGTTGACGGCCAACATTCTGACCTTACCGCCCGTTTTGTTGTAAAGGGTGGCGGCGACGTTGGTCGGAACCGATGCTATCTTAATTTCGCCGTTGATGAATTTAGCGTTGATATCGGTAGCGGCGGAAGCCACGGTAAAGGTGTAGTTGTTGGCGGTTTTCTTGGCGGCACTGTCGGCCATCAGCTTGGCCATACCGACACCGGTAGGACCGGTCATACAGGCAACCGTCATATCAACGGGAGTATAAGCAGTCGAAACGGTGCTCTCGGTCGAGGGGGTCGAGGCGGTATCCTTAGCGCCGCCGCAGGCCACAAGACCGAATGCCATCAAAAGGCAAAGAATGAGACTGATTAATTTAAGTAAGTTTTTCATAAAAATTTCCTCCTTGGAATTACATTAAGATAAAAGTATTTTTGTTTCGGCTGATAAGCCCACTATTTTCCAATGTTTCGATACTGCGGTAGATGCTCGACCGACCCATTTTAAGTCGGCGCGACAGCTCGGCCATACCGTAGCCTAAATCAACCTCGCCGTCTTTGGCCTGCGACACGAGATATTCATAAAGCTTTTGCACCGCACTTCCTGCCGAAAAGGCATCAATACGGCGGTTTAAAAACCTTATTCGGTCGGACAAAAACGTGACGTAATTTACGGCAACCTGCGGATGTCTTTCAAAAAGGCGACGCATATCGCGCTCGGTCGCATAAAGCACCTTGCACTCGGTCGTTGCGATTATTCGGCTTTTACCCTCTTTCCATTCACCGAAAAGACCGGCGGCGCCGAAAACCTCACCCTCCGTAATACTGCGAATGGTGGTTTCAGAACCCGTGTCACCCGTTCGGCAGACCTTGGCACAGCCCGAGACAATTATCCCAAGTGACCCGACACGGTAAATATCATCACCGCGAACGACACCGACGGGAGAACCGAACGCGGCCATAACCTCGGACAGTTCGGTCTCAGACAGTTCCCGAAACAAGAAACAATTCATACTTTTCACCTCGAAAGTGTATCATTTGGAACACTTTATACACAGTATAACCGATGCTTTCAAAAAAATCAAGAGTTTTTGCAAAGATTTGACAAAATTTTAACAATTACTTTTTCTCCCCCACAAAATGTAAATTCACCCTCGTAGGGGCGAACTGTGTTCGCCCGCCTGTCATTCCGAACGAATGTGAGGAATCTTAGCCTTCAGACCACCGAGGACGTCGGTCCTTACAAACATGCCAACCCACCGCGAGACGGTTTGCGGAATGGATAAATCCATTCCCTACAAATGTTGATTTACCTCGTAGGGGCGAACTGTGTTCGCCCCTCATTCTGAGCAACGCGAAGAATCTTAGCCTCCCTTGCCTAAAGGGAGGTGGCTCGACGTAGTCGAGACGGAGGGATTCAAAAGGAAGGCAGCAAAACCGCAGGTTTTGACAAAGGGATTCGAGAGCACACTTAAGGTGCTCCCCTACAAAATAAATTTTAAAAAAATTTAAAATACACTCTTCTATTTTCGGTAAACATTTGGTATAATATAATCTAATGTATATATAAGTGGCAGTATGCCTATTTTTAAGACTTGTAAAATCGACTTCGGGAGGGTTAAATATGTTCGTAAAATGTTGCGGTATCGACATTCACTATACCGTCGAAGGACAAGGGCCCGACGTTTTGCTGTTGCACGGTTGGGGCGCCTCTTTGGAGTCGTACAAAGGTGTCATAAACGCTCTTGAAGATAAATGCCGTCTTATCGCGCTCGACTTCCCCGGTTGCGGTGAATCACAATTGCCTGAGCAACCGCTTGATATAAACAACTACGTTGCCATCGTTATGGAATTTTGCAGTGCGTTGGAAATTCGCGACCCGATTCTCATTGGTCACTCGCACGGCGGCCGCGTTATTATGAAGCTGGCAGGCTCAGGGTTGATGAACCCCAAAAAAATCGTCTTTATAGATGCCGCGGGTATCAAACCCCGTTTTGATTTTAAAAAGACGGTTAAAATAAAGACCTTCAAAACAATTAAATGGGCTTTGACCCTGCCCGTTATCAGAAATTATACGGGCGAACTGCTCGACAAGGCACGAGGTCATTTCGGCTCGGCCGACTACAACTCGGCTCCTGAGGTTATGCGAAAGACCCTTGTCAATCTCGTCAACGACGATATGACGGCATACTTAGACGGCATCAAGGCTTCAACCCTGCTTATCTGGGGCGAGAATGATACGGCTACTCCGCTTTATATGGCCAAAAAAATAGAGAGCATCATCCCCGATTGCGGTCTTTGTGTTATCAAAAACACGGGACATTGGTCATTTGTTGAAAAGCCCCACGAAGCACAAGCTATTTTGAGAAGCTTTTTACCTTAAGAGGTGAATTTTGTTGGATATTATAAAACTTGTATTTTGTATTCTCGCCGCCGTTTGCGGTATATTTGCACTGACCCGTCAGTTTCAGATGCTACAGCAAAATTCATATTTTGCCGTACGTTATTGGCGGTGGTATAAGGGTTCATTTAAAACGGGACGTCTTATCTATATTATATTAAGCCTTTTGTTTGCAACAGGTGTTTTAGCCGCCCCGTCAATAAAAACGGTGGGCAGAATAATTGTTTATGCCGTAACCTTGTTGTTCCTTTTTATTGTCGCCAAACATTTTAACGCGCAAAATAAAAAATCCATTAAAAAACTGGTCGTGACCGCACGTGTCAAGCGTATGTGGACGGCCGCCGCCGTTGTAATTGCGGTCGTCTCAGTTTTGGGCGGTCTGCTCGGCGGCACCGCGTCATATATTTTATCGGCAGTTACGATGATTCTGGCAGCCCTCCCCGAAATTCTGACCGTTGTTTCACTTTTCATAATGAAGCCGATTGAAAAATGCATTTCCGACTACTATGTCAACGATGCCAAAAAGATTTTACGGTCGATGAAAAATATGAAGGTCATCGGTGTTACGGGAAGCTATGGCAAGACCAGTACCAAGTTTATTCTGGGACGGATTTTGAGCGAAAAATACAACACGCTCGTCACCCCCGAAAACTACAACACTCCAATGGGAATTGTTATCACGGTGCGCCGTGATCTGAAACCGCAGACCGAAATTTTTGTTTGTGAAATGGGTGCCAAACGCAAGGGTGACATAAAAGAGGACTGTATGATAGCCGACCCCGATTTGGGAATCATTACCTCGATAGGCCCTCAGCATCTCGACACCTTCGGCAATATCGAAACGGTGGTCTCGACCAAATTTGAGTTGGCCGATTGGGTCAAACAAAAGGGCGGCAAGATGTATCTCAACGCCGATAACGAGTTGATTTTGGGCAATGCCGCAAATTACACCTCTGTGACCTACGGTACCTCGGAGTGCGACTGCAGGGCAACCGACATTTCGTATTCACCGAAAGGCCTTACCCTCACTTTGAAATACAAAGATGCCGAATTTTCGGTCACTTCACGGCTTTTGGGTCACCACAATGCACTCAACATTGCGGCGGCCGCATCGGTTGCGCTTGATTTAGGTGTAACTCCGACTGAGATTGCCTATGCCGTTTCCAAGCTGCAGCCCGTTGAACACCGTTTGCAATTAAAGCCTTACATCAACGGCTCGACCCTCATTGACGATGCCTACAATTCCAACCCCGAAGGCTGTCTTGAAGCGGCAAGGGTTTTGGGTTGCTTTGACGGTATGAAAAAAATCATTGTCACCCCGGGACTTGTCGAGCTCGGTGACAAAGAGTATGAAGCCAACCGCCGTTTAGGGTATGAGGCCGCAAAATATGCCGACGTTATTATCTTGGTCGGCAAAAAGCGTTCGGTCCCGTTGCTCGACGGAATTAAAGAGCAAGGCTTCCCTGAGGACAACGTTTACGTTGTTTCGAGCTTCAAAGAGGCCGTCGGTGTATTTTCACCGATGTGCGATAAGAATACAAGTATTCTGTTTGAAAACGATCTCCCCGATAACTACTTAGAATAGAAAGAGGCAGTATTTATGAAAACAAACGTAGCGGTATTTTTCGGCGGACGCAGTGTTGAACACGAAATTTCCATTATTTCGGCCGTTCAGGCAATGGGCAACATCGACCGCGAAAAGTACAACGTAATTCCCGTTTATATGAGCAAACAGTCGGTGTTTTACTCAGGCGAAAAGCTCTGCGATATCGAGACCTTCAAAAAAGGCGCCCCCGATAAAGACGGCTACCCCGTCACCTTTGTTCCGAAGGGTAATAAGACCGTAATGGTAAACCTTTCAGGCGGTCTTTTCAAGAAAAAAGATACCCCCATCGACGTGTGTTTCCCCATCGTTCACGGCACCAACTGTGAGGACGGTTCGATTCAAGGCTATATCGAGACTTTAGGGTTGCCTTACGTCGGTTGTGACGTTATGTCGTCGGCATTGGGTATGGACAAGGTGCTTTTCAAAAACGTTCTTTTGGACCGCGGTATTCCTACCTTGCGTTGCATTGATTTCGGTGCAAGAGACTGGGCATTGAACTCCGACGAAATTGAGAAAAGGCTTATCAGCGAGATCGGTTTTCCCCTTATCGTTAAGCCTGCAAACCTGGGCTCCAGTGTCGGCATTTCCAAGGTCGACGACGAAACCGAGCTTCGTTCCGCCATTGACACGGCCTGCAGTTTTGCCGACCGTGTTCTGGTCGAACACGCGGTTTCTAACCTCCGTGAGATTAACTGCTCTGTTTTAGGCGACCGTAACGACTGCAAGGCTTCGGCTTTGGAGGAGCCCGTCGCACACGACAAAATTCTGTCTTACGACGATAAATACCGTTCCAATGCAGGAAAATCGGGTTCTAAGGGTATGGCGTCCTTGAGCCGTAAGCTGCCTGCCGATCTGCCTTCAAACAAACAAGAAGAGATTCAAAAAATCGCTGTCGAAACCTTCAAGGCCATCGGCGCTTCGGGTGTTGTCAGAATTGACTTTCTGCTCGACGGTGACGACAACGATAAGGTCTACGTCAACGAAATCAACACCATCCCCGGTTCTCTGTCATTCTACCTTTGGGAAGCAACGGGTATGAAATACACCGAACTTCTCGACCGCCTCATTTCACTTGCCTTCAAGCGTGAACGTGAGCGCGAAAATACTATGTTCACCATCGACACCAACATTTTGAACGAGTCGAGCTTCGGACAGAAGGGATCTAAGGGTAAAATATGACACAACTGCTTCTGAAAATTTTTATCAAGGGCGACCCTGCCGAAAAAAATAACAGAGGTAAATGCGGAACGCTGGCGGCCATCGTCGGCGTTCTTTCAAACCTTCTGCTATTTATCATAAAATTTTTGGCGGGTACTCTTTCGGGCTCGGTCTCAATGATAGCCGATGCCTTCAACAACTTCTCGGATATGGGCTCGTCGATAGTTACTATGCTGGGATTCAAACTCGCCTCCAAGCCTGCCGACCCCGAACACCCCTTCGGTCACGGCCGAATGGAATATATGTCGGCGGCTCTTGTTTCGTTGCTGATTATGTTGGTCGGCTTCGAGCTTTTGACCGAATCGGCAACCAAACTGTCTGACCCCACGGTGCCCGAGGCGGGACTGCTCCCCATAATCCTTTTGGCGGTCTCCATTCTGATAAAGCTTTGGATGGCGATTTTCAACCGCAAGGTGGGAAAACTTATTGATTCGTCGGCCTTAAAAGCCACCTCACAGGACAGTCTTAACGACTGTATCTCGACCGCCGCCGTTTTGGGTGTGGCAATTTTTTGCCGTGTGATGCCTTCAATCGCTTTCGTTAAATATCTCGACCCCATTGTCGGTATTCTGGTGGCGATATTTATTCTTTATTCGGGCTTTCTGAACCTGCGCGACACACTTGATCCGCTTATCGGACTTGCTCCCGACGGCGAGACGGTCGACAACATCAAACGGGTCGTTATGAGTGAGCCCGATTTCTTGGGTATTCACGATATGATCGTGCATAACTACGGACCGGGACGCGGATTTGTGTCATTACACGTTGAGGTCAGCGCCACGGGTGACATTCTGGTATTGCACGAAAAGATCGACCAGTGTGAACGCGACATCAAAAAAGCGACCGGTATTGAAGCCGTCATACATATGGACCCCATCGTCACCGACGATGAGGAGGTCAACCTCGCCAAGGCAAGACTGTGCGAGAAAATAACCGAAATCGACCCGAAATTCACCATTCACGATTTCAGAATGGTCAAGGGCGAAAAACAAAACAACCTGATTTTCGATGTTTGTGTACCGTCGGATTGCAGGTTGACCCACAAACAAATCAAAGCCGCCATCAGAGCCCTGGCAACCGAGATAAACGAAACCTACCAATGCGTTATCACCATCGACAACGATTTTTCCGGCGGTAAGCATTAAAATTATGGAGAATAACAAAACACCTGAGTTTCCCAAACGCAAACAACTAAGGCTTCCTGAATATGATTATTCTTTGAGCGGTGCCTACTTTGTGACGGTTTGCGTACACAAGCGTAAGCATTTGTTCGGAGAAATAGTTTTCGACGGTCCGTTGGTAGGGGCGCACCTATGTGTGCGCCCGAACCGAGCCGACCTGCTGATTACAAAATGGCTTAAGGAAATGGAAAATAAATATAGCGGCGTTTTTATTGATACTATTTGCATAATGCCCGACCATGTTCATTTTATTGTGCTGAAAACGGGCGCACACGCAGGTGCGCCCCTACCCGAAATGATCAAGTGGTTTAAAACCCAAACAACAAATGATTATATAAAAGGTGTAAAAAACGGACAGTTCCCTGCGTTCGATAAACATCTTTGGCAACGTGGCTATTTTGAACACGTGATACGCAACGATATCGACTTTTATGAAAAACGCAAGTATATCTCGGAAAATCCCATAAGATGGGCTATTAAAGCAAAAAACGGACAGCGGTAAAACCGTTGTCCGTTTTTGTTTTTGAATATTAAAGCAATTTATCTTATCTTATCGTTGGGCTGGGTGACCTCGATCTCAAGTCTTGCAGATTCGAGACCGTCGGCATGGGCATAGACCTTCAAAATACCCTCGGTGCCGTTGGAATGGATACAGGCGGCTACAACACCTGCTCGCATCTGACGTGATGCGTTGGCCATCGAGGTATGGTCGGCAATATCCGAGCCGGTGCCTCTGATGTAGCCGTTAGGAGTGCAGTTAAAGTGTACCATGGGCGCGGCATCGGGAACCTTGTTGCCGTTTTCGTCAACACAGTAGCAATGAACAACAGCGCAGTCCCACTTGCTGGCAAACAAAGCCTCGGTCTGCATTTCAAGCTTCAAGGCTACCGGCTTGCCTGTGGTGGCAACACGGTCGGATGCAACCTCTTTACCGCCGATGTAACCCTTACAGGTTACCTCACCGGGAGCGTACACAAGAGTCCACTCACCGTGTCCAAACTTTTCAATCTGTTTTCTTCCCTGCGACTCGCCGTTGTACCAGAGCTCGACCTCTTCGCAGTTGGTGTATACCCAAACAGGTATATCCTCACCCTCACGGCCCTTGAGATTCCAATGGGGCAGGATGTGAACCATAGGCTCGTCAGACCAAAGTGACTTGTTCTGATACCAGGCATCCTTCTTCTGCAAGTACAGGTCAAGAGCGCCCGACTGCGAGCAAAGACGCGGCCAAGCGGCCTCACCACGGTGCTCGGTGGCGGCCCACTGGAAGCCTCCCATTACCCACTCACGATCCATAAGGAACTTCCAGGTGCCTTCACGGCCTCTGAACCAAGAGTTGGTGTCGTGGTCCCAAGCATTGATGTATGCGTGTTTGGGGGAATCTCCGAAATACCATCCGCGGGTAGTACCCGTGGCACAGTTTTCAGATGAAACGATGGGCATATTGGGGAACTTCTCGTGCAAAGCGTCAAAGTTCTGGAGATTATAGTTAAGGCCGATAAGATCCTGTGCGACGAAGCACTTGACGGTCTGAGGATTGGCGTCGCTTGCGCTCATTACGGGACGAGTGGGGTCAAGACGGCGGACAAGTGCAGACATTCTTTCGGCAAATTTCAAACCGAGCTCGGTGGCGGCCAATTTTTCTTCGTTAAAGATCGACCACATAATAACGCCCGGACGGTTTCTGTCCTTTTTAATAAGTGTCTCAAGCTGCTGGAGATACTCGTCACAGGTGCCGAACCAACGGGTTTCGTCCATAACAAGCATACCCTGACGGTCAAGCTCATCCATGGTCTGGTCACTGTGAGAATAGTGAGAAGTACGGTATCCGTTGACACCCATACCCTTGAAGAGCTTTATGCGGTATCTCTTGATACGGTCGAATACTGCCTTACCCTGCAGGCCGTAGTCCTCGTGACAGCAGACGCCCTTGATTATAACATGCTTATCATTAAGGAAGAAGCCGTGGTCAGCATCAAAGCGAAGAGTTCTGAAGCCGAAGTGGTTGGTGACCTCGTCGACCGCCTCTTTGCCTCTGTAAATAGTGGTACGGCAGTAGTAAAGGTTGGGGTTTTCGCAATCCCAAAGCTTAGGAGATGTAACGGTAACCTTCTGATTAAGAACAGCCTTGTATTTCAAAGCAACATTAAGATTGTTGGTAACCTCGGCCAAAACATTGCCGTCCTCGTCCAGAATCTCGTTCTTGACGGCAACACGGTGGTTTTTAAAATCGTCATTTCTGACGGTGGTTTCAATGGGGATTTCCCACTCGGTGTCAGAAATCTTCTTGGGGGCAACATAAACGCCCCAGGTATCAACGGCCACCATATCGGTCTTGATCATCCATACGTTACGGTAGATACCTGCACCGTCATACCACCAACCCTCGTGGCTGGAGTTGTCGATATAAACGGCGATAACGTTCTGCTCCTCACCGTAGTAGAGGTAATCGGTAATGTCAACCTCAAAAGGAACATAGCCGCAGAAATTGCGCTTGGCAAGACAGGAGTTTACATATACGGTGCAGCAGTTGGTAACACCTTCAAAATAGATGGAAATTCTCTTGCCGCGGTCGGCCTCGCTGACCTTGAAGGACTTGCGGTACCAGGCATTTTTGCCGTCAAGGAAGCCAAGACCTTCGTTCAGTTCCTTATTGGGAATTTTATCAACAACATAGTCGTGAGGAAGGTTTACGGTCTCCCAATTGAGATAGTTGTTGCAATGACCCGGTATTGCCCACGCATTATTGTCATAATAATTGCGGTTTCCGGGGCCGATCTGTGCAATCTCGGCTTTGGCATGGCGATACAAGGGGCCCTTGGGATGGGGGAGCCGGCTTGTCTCAACATCGCCCTCATAAAAACGCCAGTTTTCCATAAATCTTTCTTTTGTACGCATAATCAACACCTCATTTTATGAGTTTATTACTTATTTTTTCTCGAAAACGAACATTTCGCTTTCGTAGTCGCGCTTGTGGTTCCAGGCAATACCGATATTCATCAGCATTGCACCGCTATACTGCTTTCCGTTTTCACGGCAGACATAGATCGCTTCGGGCTCAAGACCTTTAAGCTTGGTGTATTTAAAACGGCAGGACGGATGGGTCGCGATAACGTGACGGAACAAAACCACCCTTTTCTTGTCCTCCGACACAAAGTTCATCGAAGCAAAGTCGCTTGTCATCGGGTCGTCGATTCTGTAAAGGTCGCCGCGGTGGAAGACCTCGCCGAATTCCTTGTAAACCTCGACCTGACGCTTGGCCTCTGTAAGCTCTTCCTCGGTCATTTTGGCGAGGTCAAGCTCAAATCCGAACTGACCGGGAAGTGCTACGTTGCCACGCATTTTAAGCGGAGTGACGCGTCCGACCTGATGGTTGGGGCAGACCGAAACGTGCGCACCCATCGAGGAATACGGATAACAGATGCTTGTGCCGTGCTGAATGTAAAGTCGCTCGACGGCATCGGTATCATCACTCGACCAGGTCTGAGGCATATAGTAAAGCATTCCAAGGTCAAAGCGTCCGCCGCCCGAAGCACACGACTCAAACAAAACGTTGGGAAAACGTGCCGTCAGGGTCTCAAGCACACGGTAAAGACCCAGCATATAACGGTATTTGACCTCACACTGACGCTCCTGCGGTAATTTATCCGAACCGACCTCGGTCATATAGCGGTTCATATCCCACTTGACGTATTCAATATTGGCACTGTTAAGTATGTTGGAAACGGCCTCGATTATGTAATCGCAAACATCGTCACGCGAAAGGTCGAGGGTCAGCTGAAAACGTCCCAACGTGCCTTCGAGACCGTTGATGTGAAGCGCCCAATCGGGGTGCTTTTCGTAAAGCTGACAGCCCTTGGGTGAAATCATTTCGGGCTCAAACCAAAGACCGAACTTCATACCGCGCTTGTTTATCTCACTAGCCAGACCGTCGAGACCCTCAGGCAGTTTTTCACGGTTGACAAACCAGTCACCGAGACCCGTGTGATCGTCGTTTCGGATACCGAACCAACCGTCGTCAAGTACAAGCAGATCAAGACCGATATCCTTGGCTCTGTCGGCAATGGCCGAAAGCTTTTCGACCGTAAAATTGAAATAGGTGGCTTCCCAGTTATTGATGAGTGCATAACGCTCAATATCACGGAACTTGCCACGGCAGATACGCTCACGGGTTAATTTATGCCACAGTCTCGACATACCGCCGATACCGTTGTTTGAATAGATAAGCGCCGCTTCGGGACTTTGGAAGGTCTCGCCCGTCTCCAAGGTATAACCGAAGCCAAAATCGTTGACACCGATAAAGACACGCATGGTATCATAGCTGTCCATCTGTACGCCACCGACAAACTCACCGCTCCAAAGCAACCCCAAACTGTAAACACGGCCGTGATCCTCGTCGGCATTATGCTCGGGGAAGCAGACAAACGGATTGTGGTAGTGACCGCTGGCGCCGTTTTTCATATCAACGGTTTGGGTTCCGCAGAAAATGGGTGTGCGTTGAGGATGACGCTCACGCGCCCAACATCCGTCGAGATGCATAAAGTCAAAATCGCGACCCTCGGGCAGGTCAACACTTGCGCTGAGACACGCATCTATTTTACATTTGGGACCCTTGTTTTCAACACGCACACTGCGGGTGATAACGTCGTAATCCTCAAACACCGAATAGTTCAAGAATACGTGAAGGTCTTTTCGCTTGTCAACCAATTCGATTTCCAACGATTGAACCTTGTCGCCGTCTTCAGAGTAAACGCAGGGCATTCCGTTCAAAACTGCCTTACCGTCGGTTATTTTATGACCCGCATAACGAAGCCTCGGCACAGCCGAACCGTCATCAAAGGTGCATTGGAATGCAGGGCGTCTCAGGTCGGCACCGCCGTGGGTAGGATACTCCATACGTGCTACGTTGGTCGACCAACCGCCAAGTCCGTTATCCTGCGGTGACAAAGCCTTGGTCTGAACAAGAATATACTGTTCAAACTCACCCATAACGGGCAATTTTTCGCCCCAATAAAGGTGCATCAAAAAGCCGTCGTTATAAACACCGAAGCAATAACTTGTTTTTTTAGTATCAAGTTGAAAGATTTGTGTGTTCTCGTTAAAACTTATCATAATAAACTCCTTTGGGAAAAAATTACAAAAAGCATATTCATACACTTTACTTATACCATTTTATCGCCGTCTTTTCAAGCCATTTTTCAACTTTTGACGCGTAAAGTTGGAATATAATTACAACGTCGCTTTATTTACAAAAACACTTTGACAAATGTGTCTTTGTGTGGTAAACTTTTGGTGTGTAATTTTTTTGAAAGGAAACTGCAATGAAAAAGATATTTGCAATTCTTATCTGCGTTTTGATCATACT
>JAGBXM010000037.1 GCA_017629275.1 Clostridia bacterium | reverse complement strand
TTATTCCCACTCGATGGTGCCGACCGGCTTCGGGGTGAGGTCCATCAATACTCGGTTGATGCCCTCGACCTCTTTGGTGATTCGGTCGGTGATCTTGTGCAGAACTGCGTAAGGGATCTCTTCGATGGTTGCGGTCATCGCGTCCTTGGTATTGACGGCACGGATGATTGCGGGCCAACCCTCATAACGGCTTTCGTCCTTAACACCGACACTCTTTATATCGGGAACTACAACAAAATACTGCCATACCTTCTCCGAGAGTCCGCACTTGTCAAATTCGTCTCTGAGGATTGCATCGGCCTCACGAAGTGCCGCCAAACGGTCACGGGTAATGGCGCCAAGGCATCTTACACCAAGACCGGGGCCCGGGAACGGCTGACGGTAGACCATTGCATGGGGCAACCCTAATGCCTCACCGACAACACGAACCTCGTCCTTAAACAACAATTTGATGGGCTCAACAAGCTCAAACTTCAAATCTTCGGGCAGACCGCCAACGTTGTGGTGGCTCTTTACAGCCTTCTTGCCCTCGGCAGCCTTTATACTCTCCAAAATATCGGGGTAAATTGTGCCCTGTGCCAAGAACTCAACGCCCTCTAACTTTCTTGCCTCGTCGGCAAAGACCTCGATGAACTCCTTACCGATGATCTTTCTCTTGCTTTCGGGGTCGCTCACACCGTCGAGAAGATTTAAAAATCTGTCGGTAGCATCGACGTAAATGAGGTTGGCATCAAGCTCCTCACCGAATATTTTTACAACGTTTTCCGACTCATCCTTGCGCATAAGACCGTGGTTTACGTGAACGCATACAAGCTGTTTGCCAATAGCCTTGATAAGTAATGCGGCAACGACCGAAGAGTCAACACCACCCGACAATGCGAGTAACACCTTCTTATCGCCAACCTGCTCACGGACGGCCTTGACTTGGCTCTCAATAAAAGCATTTGCAAGGTCGAAATCAGTGATTCGAGCCATGGATTCGGGACGTACATTGTTTTCCATATTTATTCCTCCATAATTATTGGTTGTTTAACTTTATTTGCTGTAAAATTGCATCAAGCAAAGCCGAAAGGACATCGGCTTTGCTTGAAATCTTTAGTTAGTATAGTTATCGAAGTATCCCTGAACGAGAACAACGGGAGTACCCTTGTCACCTGAGCCCGAGGTCAGGTCGCAAAGCGAACCGATAAGATCGGTAAGCTGTCTGGGTGTTGTTCCCTGAGCCGCCATATTACCTACAAGGCTGCTGCCATCCTTCTTCTTGATGGACTCGGAAATTGCCTTTTTGAGTTCTTCACCCGAAAGGTCCTTAAAATCGTTATCGGCAAGGTACTTCAACTTCAATTCGTTGGGAGTACCGATAAGTCCGTCGGTAAATGCAGGAGATACGACGGGGTCGGCAAGTTCCCATATCTTACCCTGGGGATCCTTAAAAGCACCGTCACCGTAAACCATAACCTCAACGTGCTTACCGCAAGCGTCGAAAATCTTCTTCTGAACCTCGAGCACCAGATCCTTGCACTCGCGGGGGAAGAGCTTGATCTTATCTTCGGTCGACTTATTAGAACCAAGCAAACCGTATTTTTCATTACAGCCGCTGCCCGATACGGGAGCGTTCAAAATCTCGTCAAGACCCAGAACAATCTTAGCACCCGCCTCTTTAAGCAAACGCTTGGTACGGACACGGGTGTGAATATCGCAGGTCAAAACACGGTCGGTATAGTCGAGAATAGCCTTTGCCTGATTTGCAAAGATAATCTCGGCCTCACAACCGCAGGACTCGATAAGTTCCTTATAATACTGAACGTAATCAACACCGGTGAACTCTAATTTTTGTACGCCAAACACCTCGCGGTATTTTTCGAGCGACAAAACATCGGAATACGGATTGATGCCGTTGGCATCAATAAGGTCGTAGGTCGCAAGTGAGTTACCGACCTCATCGGACGGATAGCTCAGCATCAAAACAATCTTTTTACAACCCTTTGCGATACCCTTAAGGCAGATCGAAAAACGGTTACGGGACAAAATCGGGAAAATAACACCGACCGTCTCACCGCCGAATTTAGCCTTGACATCGGCAGCGATATCGTCAACCGTAGCATAGTTGCCCTGAGCACGTGCGACGATGGACTCGGTCATCGAAATAACGTCGCGGTCGCGCAATTCGAAGCCTTCGATTTCGGCGGCTTCAAGTACACTCTGGGCAACGATGGTAGCGAGGTCATCTCCCTCACGAATAATGGGACAGCGAATGCCGCGAGAAACAGTACCTACTCTGCGTTCTTTTTTGTCCATTAAAATACACTTTCCTTCCATATAAAAGGCGGTTAAGCCTTCGAATAGCGAAATATATCTATTACTGATATATTTTACTCCAATTTCACGAAATTTTCAAGAAAAATCGTAATACTGTAAGAAAATTTTTTTGAATATTGTCTCGCTATGGCGCAAACAATAATACAAAATCGAGTTTGGAGTGCATTTATGGATATAAACAACACGCAAAAATACGAGAAAATGATCAAAGCGGCAACCAGACCGTCGCCCGTTTTGAAGGACACAGTCAAGGCCTTTGCGGTGGGCGGGGGAATCTGTGTTTTAGGCCAACTGCTGTTGACCGCCTATTCAAAGGTTTTTGAAAACGAGCAGAGCGCAAAAACGCTTGTTTCGGTCACGCTGATATTTGCGGCGGCGGTATTGACAGGCTTTGGAGTGTTTGATAAAATCGCCAAATTCTCGGGAGCAGGAACATTAGTACCCATCACAGGATTTGCCAACTCGGTAGTCTCCCCCGCCATCGAATACAAAACCGAGGGCTGGGTTTTAGGACTTGGCGCTAAAATTTTTACAATCGCAGGTCCTGTAATCGCTTACGGCACGGTAGCGAGTGTTATTTATGGGGTTATTTATTGGATAACAACATTATTTTAATTGTAGGAAATGGATTTATCCATTCCGAAAAGCCGACTTACGGCTGGCGGGCGAACACAAGGTAAAGCCCCTACAACGGTTAAATTGACATTTGGTAGGGGACGGCTTCTGTACCTTCCCGAAACAAAAACGGCTTGACAACAATGAATGTTGTCAAGCCGTTTAAATTACATCTTCTCAAAATGATACTGCAAGGGGGTGTCGGTGTCGGTGACGGCTAAAATCTCGTATTTAGCCCTCGTATCGCCGTGGAAATAGTCGACAAGGCGCACCTCATCCTCATAAACGTCGACCGAAAACCCGTGACCGCTCTCGATGTTCAACACCTTTTTAAACTCTTCGTCGGCATTTTGTGTGCCGTCGATAACACAGAACACCGTTTCGCCGTGGGGGTTTTTCAAAACGTATTTTTTATTCATAACCATCCTCCTATTTCGTGTGACGTGTTCAAATCACGTCACACGAACCATAAGTCAACCGACTTTACCATTTTTATCAACAGTCTTTTGTACGGCTCAACGCTTTGCGGTGTGTTTTTGACGAGCCAAAATCTTCGCAAAACATTATACACCCCGAGCAAAAGCATGGTAACGGCTATCAAAATTTCGGCAAGGTTCAGACCGTTGTTCTTAATATATACCAACGGCACGAATATCGCCAACAGCAAAAGATCGACCGCCGTGATAACCCAAGAGAAAAACTCGGCTGTGCGGTCACGGACGGTATATATTTTGACCTTGGTCTTTTTGTCCTCGACCACGACCTCGCCTTTCAGATAATACTGTCCGTATCGGTTATAGGCCACAATATTACCCAACCTACTGCACCTGATACGTGCATAATAGTCATCCCCGCCCTGTGCGCGGAGTCGGTCGACCGTCTCCTGCCAGGTTGATTCGACCTCCACCTCTTCGGTGTCGATTATTTTTACGAAAATGTTTGACTTCATTTACTTTCCTTTCTGTCAAAAAAAGAGTTTTCGTCCCATCATTTCACGAGCGGCGGAATTTATGGCAAGATATATCAGCGCCCCACCCAACAGCACCAACGCGACCAACGGATAAAACGACCAACCGACCATTTTTAAACCAAAGGTGACCTTCAGCAAAAACTCGATCAACACAGTAAGACCGCCCAACGCCATCAAGGCACCGCCGAATATATAAAGGCGTCCCTTTTTGAGATACCTCAAAAGCGTTATCACCGTCGTGACAATGAGCGCCAACGCTCCCATAACGGGGAATGCCAACGGCATAAACCAATCGCCGCCCGTATGCAGGTTTATAAACAAAAGATAAAGGATTGCCGCCGCAAAGTCGCACGGAACAAATATAACGGGATTGGGTTTTTCAAACCACCACGGCAGAGCCACCGTAACGTAGCTCAACAACAAAGCCCCCGCAAGGAATCCGAACCAGGTCAAGTCGCCGTTGGTCCTGATATCAATCAAGAATCCGATTATAAGCGGAATTAAAAACAAAAATATTACAACACCGTGAAAGGCCTTCGATTTTGGTCGGCGTTGCGGCATTCGGTTTTCAGGGTACAACGGTTCGCCCTCTCCCCGAATTATATCGGGGTGGTAAACGACCGTTTCGCACAGCGGACATTTTTTCTCGGTATCGGCCAATCTGACACCGCAGTTTATACAATACATTTTACACCTCTAGTTTCTGTTGCTTTCGACCTCTGTATTAAGTCCCAGGTCACGCAGCACGTAAAAGAAATGACGCTCCAGCTCTGCATAACGGATATTACGGATAAAGTTGATATACACAGTGTCGCCGTACGACAGCATACCGCAGTTATACGGAGCCGCCGCCTGAACACCCAACACAAAATCCATCCGTTTTATATACTGCTTCATAATTTCAGGCAACTTCACCACGCCTAAGTTGGACAGCGACAAACAGGACTTTTTCTCGCCAACCGTATCGAAGATCGCCTTCATTACAAGATTTTTCAAGGGCAACGGAATGAGCCTTACCGCCATATTCCTTTCATCGTTGACGTTGGCGGCTATGACCGAGCTCATATATTTCTGATTTATCTCGGTACCCATTTTATGATGTATCAGCTTAACGATCTCCTCAAATGTATACTCACCAAGTCTCGGGTCGAGCTCGGGTATGGTATACATTGCAAAGTTACGCAACGTCTCGGTCGAATAAAGCGCACGCAAATTTACAGGGATAAGCACCTTTATCGGTTTATGCTTTTTGCGTTGCGGTTGCTTTTCGGTCTGCAGGTTTTCCAAAGCCTTCATCATAACGGCCGTTATAAACTCGGTGACGGTTGCGTTATAACGGTGGGCGGCCTCGACCAATTCCTCCGACCTCAGTTTAAAGCAGGTCTGATGTAAAAAGCCGTCGGTCTGAAGCTCACTGTTCAAGTGCCACGCCGTCGTGTCCTTACGTGAGGCACGGACGGGACCTGCCGTTCTCAGAAAGCAGTCCTCAAGCTCTTCCTTTTTTGGCTTTTCGTGACGGTCCAGTACACCGTATTCGGGCGGAACCGTTATAGAATATCTCTGTTCAAGATATTCGGCGGTCAACGTTTTTAAAAAGATGAGCGCACCCGTGCCGTCGGTCAGAGAATGGAAAAACTCCACCGCGATGCGGTTTTTATAAGCAATGACACGAAAGGCGCATTTGCGCATTTCGTTATTGCTCATAAAGGTGAGCGGATAACTGTACTCCTGCCGTATTTCGGGAGCCTTTTCAACCTGCTGAAGATAATACCAGAACAGACCCTTACGAAGTCTTGCCGCAATAGACGGAAAGCGTTTGACCGTAACGTCCAACGCCGATTTCAATATTTTCACGTCGACCTCGTCGCAAATAGTGACCGATTGACGGAATACGTTGCTCCAATTTTTCCGTCGGGCGGCAGGATATATCTTGGCGGCATTATCGAGCCGCACCCACCTCAACGGAATGTTAATGATTTTCGCCATTTATAAGTCCTTAAAATTATATTTATACTATAATTTTAACACCACACCGAATATTTGTCAAACAAAAGCCGTTTCATCCTCACGGAGAAACGGCTTTTTCATTATATTTCATTAAGATTTATTTTTCTTATCCTCTGACGGTTCAAAGCACATTCATCCCCCGTGCCGCCTGCCGAATAGCCAAGCAAAACACAACCGTCGGCCGTTTCCAAAATGGCGCAGTAGCAGTAGCCCGACTTAGGATCGTCCTCTAAAACTTTTATGTTTTTGAAGGTCTCACCGTTGTCGTCGCTTATTGCCATTACAAACGGTGTACGGCAAAGGGTCAGTACGCCGTCAACCTTGTCAGGCCGACCGTTATACTTCGGGACAGGATTCCAAAGAGCCAAAAGCCGTCCATCGGAAAGTCTTTTGACCGACATGGGCGCATCGGGACTTGTAAACCACGAGGGTGAAAACTCGGTCCAGGTCTCACCGTTATCCTCTGAAAAGCACTCGTACTGACGGCCTCCGTTGGTACGTGTGTAACACCACAATTTTCCGCCGCCGAGATAAACAAGACCGGGCTCGGCCATACCGCTTGTAAGCCCACGGGACAGAGGAATACCGATACCCTCTTTGAGCGCTTTCCAACTTTTACCGTCATCATCCGAGCCAAAGACCGAAAGCGTTCCTCGGTCGATCTCCAACACCCTGCTTTCACCATCCACAACGTGCCATTTGGTCACCTTATGGCGCGAAGCGGGTATCAGCAAACGACCGTTTTCGCCCTCGATAATGCGGTCGTTGACAACGCAATAGTAATCCTCTTCCGAAAAACAGTTTACGGGGTCAGACCAGTGTTTTCCCTCGTCACTTGAGCGCACGAGCAACGGCAGACACAGTCCGTTACCAAACTTTGCAAGGAACATCAGTCCCAGGTCCCCGTTTTTAAAACGGTAAAGTGATGCCGCCATTATATTTTGCGCCTTGACCGTTTTGTGCGAGTACAGCAAAAACGGTTCCCCGAAGGTCTCGCCGTTATCGCTCGACACTACTGCATAAATATCGGCATCGGCATCATCGGCCCAGCTTTTACCCGCATAGCGCGAGTAGGCAAACAAAATATCTCCGTTTTTTAAAGTTATAAACGAGCCCTCCGAATTGCGACGGTTATTTTCGGTCGGCGATAGCTCACAAACCACTTTTCCTGTCATAACGCTTTCTCCTTTAATTTACTTTGACGGTTCATATTTATAAACGAAACGATATTACAGACAAGCGAATAACCGGTGAATATTATCCAGACGACATTGCTTATGTCATCGGCCGTAAGCTGTATATAGGTGGCCAACGAAAAACAACCGCCGACCAACTGCAAAATAGCGTATTCGGAATAACGAAGCAAACACAGTATTGTTGTAATTATACCAAGCACCGACACCGTGTTATCAAGCACGATATACGGCGAATCAAGTCCCGAAAAGATCAGATAAAGCACGATCCAGAGACTTATTATTATGCCAACGCCCAACAATCTTCCTTTTGCAGACAGTTTTTGGGTCTCGGTTCTGCCGCCGCGGGTATTTCTTTGCCAATTTATCAGGGTAAATATCTGCAACGGAAAGGAAACAATCAAACAGTACAGCGCATTGGCATAAAGCTGCATTGAAACGGCCGAAGCGGCATAAATAATGGAGTTAAGTCCACCGAGCAAAAAGGCATAACGGTTGACATTGGCCTGCATAAGCATAACAAAGCAGGAAATACAAAGCGGTATGACCTTTATGGGATGGGTTTTGAAAATAATACCGCAGACAATAATGCAGACAAGCATTGCCGTTGCGATCCAGGTCAACGGCAGCTTCAACATTTTCTTAATGTTCATCCAAATCACCCTTTAAGGTGACGCGAGTAATCCGAATCTGTTTTTAAAAGGCGGATTTCCGCTCACCCATTGTTAAAATACTCGCCAATACATACAGTATTGGCTTTCGTTTGCCTCGGTTGACCGAAAATCCGCTGCTTTTAAAAATCTTTGACCTCAAAGAGAGAAGATTTCAAGTGATTTTTGTTCTTCTTTTCTGCAGGTGGGCTATCGCCCACCAAAGAAAAAAGGGCAAAAAGCGCTGGAATA
>JAGBXM010000036.1 GCA_017629275.1 Clostridia bacterium | reverse complement strand
TTATCATTGTCAAGCAGTTTGTACCGAGGTTCAAGACGGTGGCTGTGTCGGTTATATTAGTGGTTGTGGCAGTGGCGTTACTGTCATTCTTGAACGTTGACGGATTTATTGCCCGTTACAACGTCGACCGATATCTCGACGGTTCACTTGAGACGGTTGATGTGTGGGCTTTGCGTGATCTTGGTGATGCGGCTGTTCCTGAGGTTGTGCGATTGGCCAAGGAAATGGATAAGCGAAACGGAACCGATATCAAAAAGGCGCTTCAAAACAGAGATTACATTTATTCTGATAAAGAGGGTGGTCTTGTTTACAATAACACTGTTTCTGTGTTGTGGTTTACGGCGAAAGGATTTTACGTTGAGCACGACGGGGTGTTGACCTATACGGTACAGACGTTACGTGCCGAAAGCGCTTTGAGAAGTATCGGTGCCGTTGAATAGTTAATAATTAAATGAGCCTGTCGAAGGTTAGCTTCGGCAGGCTTTAATTGTTTATTTTAAATTTTATTTGCCTAACTTTTTGAAGAACTTAAAGGTCATCGGCCAGATGCAACCTGCAAAGGCGGTGATGAGGAAATAGCGTATTCCGTCGGCCGCAAAGCTGTCATTGCAAAGATTGTATAAAGGTTCTTTAAGTAATGATTTTATGAGTATAACAGGGATGAGTCCTATTACGAATTTCAGTATCTGAACCCACCATTTGGCTTCGGTGTCAAATTTGGTGAAGTTTAAATCAATCTCAAAAGAGAGCCAAAGGCCAATGATACATCCAAGCATTTTCCAACCGTTTTTAAGTCCCGATTCAAAGTTGTGCAGGTCAATGTCGGCGGGGAAGTTGTATAGATTCACGAAAAGCAGATAAAAAACTGAGAAAACCGTCATCAGGCCGAGCAGTATCCTCATTCCGTTGGGCTTTTCGGTACAGTTCTTGATTATCGGATAAAAGCCGAAGACGAGGGCGAGGGCAATGAGTATTGAAACTCCGACGTCCAACGGTGTGTGAACACCGAGATAGAGTCTTGATAAAGGAACCAATACCGAGGCGGCGATACAAAGGATTCGGGTGATTATATTTTTATTCCAACGGGTGATACCGCCGAAAATACCGACCGAACTTTGGGTGTGACCTGAGGGGAAGGAGTAGCCCGTAGCCTCGGCACGGGCACTTTCAACAATGGTAAAGTCGGGGTCTTTGACCCAGGGTCGAGGTATTCTGAACCATAGTTTTAAAAACTGATTTATAACCGTTCCGATGAGTCCGACCGATAAAAGAAAATAACCTTCTTTTTTGTTGATGCACCAGAAGAAAAGGATGCCGACAACTATAAAGATTGTCTCCTCACCCAGGTGCGTGACGGTTGAGAAAATAACGTCTAAAATAGGGTTACGGATGCCTTCAAGCAGTTTTAAAAATGCCATAGTAAACTCCTTTGCGTTTTATTCGTATTTGTATTCAGTGAATTCATTGAGGTATTCATTGGCGAGAGTTTTGATCTCGTCAGCTAAATATTCACTGTATTTTTCGCGGACGGCAACGATATACATTCCGAGGCTGTGTGCGGTTCTTATACTGTATAAAGCATCCTCGAAAAGTGCCATGTCGTTTACTTCGCAACCGAAACGGTTTGCAATAGCGTGAAATATTTCGGGGTGTGCTTTGCCGCGTGGGTATTCGCTGGGGCTTAATGTGAACTCGAAGTATTTGTCCAAGCCTGATTCTTTTAAAGCTATTTCGATAAGATAGGAAGGCGTTGCCGAGGCAACACACATTCTGACACCGTGCGCAGTTAAACTTTCAAGCATTTCGGTTACGCCGGGTCTTATTTTGGAGGATTTTTTGTAAAAATACCCGATAATATCGTAAACGTCGCTGTTTTGAATCTTTTTGACCGCTTCCTGGTCGTTGTAGCGTTCCTTTAAAAACGCTATCTTTTTATAGGTCGACAAATGCGAGGCTGCGATAGCATCATTATCTGAAATTATCGGCTTGGGAAGACCGTGCATTTCGGCATAACAGGTTACAATATCGCGCCAGTAATCCATTGTATCGAGCAGGGTGCCGTCCATATCAAAGACCGCGTACTTAAATTGCATTGTATCACCTGAGATTATTTAATATAATTATTCTAACATAAAACCTCTAAAAATCAAGAAATTTTAACCGCCGTTCTGCATAAAATAACATTGATATTCTTAACTGGAGGCTTTTTATGTGTTCGATTTGCGGGATGATTGATTTTAAAAACCGACCGTCATTAGAAACGGTGGAGAAAATGGGGTTGACGCAAAAGTCGCGAGGACCCGATGCTTCGGAAAGCTTTTCGGATAACATTGTGGCTTTGCAACATAACCGATTGAGCGTCATGGACCCTAAAAACGGGCGACAGCCTATGAGCGTTACATTTGGTGGCAGGGAATATATTATCGTTTATAACGGTGAAATATATAACTCTCCCGAGCTGCGCCGTGAAATGAAGCCGTTGGGTGCCGATTTTAAAACTGAATGTGATACCGAAACGGTTATTTGGAGCTACGTTTTATTCGGTAACCGATGCGCCGAAAAGTTAAACGGAATATTCAGTTTTGCGGTGTATGACGTGGATAGTCGCAAGGTGTTTTTTGCACGTGACCGATTGGGCGTCAAGCCGTTCTTTTATGCACGTGTCGGGTCGGCCGTTTTATTTGCGTCGGAAATAAAAGCACTTTTACAACATTCTGATGTTTCGAGAAAGGTCGATAAAGCAGGTCTTTGGCAGTTGGTGTTTTTGAGTCCCGTGACGTTGTCGGGAAGCGGTGTGTTTTGTGATGTTAAGGAGTTGAAGCCCGCCCAATGTGCCGAAATTTCAGAGAAAGGGCTTAAGATCTGGGATTATTGGGAATTGGAGGCCAAGCCGTGGACGGGGGATTCTAAATCGGCGGCGGCCGAAGTGGGTGAATTGATAGCCGATGCAGTTCGCCGTCAGACCGTGAGTGACGTGCCGCTGTGTACCTTTTTATCGGGCGGTCTTGACTCGTCGGTATTGACTGCTCTTGCGGCTGAGATATACCGTAAAAAGGGAAGAACGTTATCGACATATTCGTTTGAATACGAAGGTAACCGTGAGCATTTTAAACAGTCGCTTTTTCAACCGCAGGGTGATGACGAATTTGCGCGTTATCTTGCCAAATGGCTTATGACCGATCATACCGTTTTGGTGGCACCGAATTTGGAGGTTGCCGATTGTCTTTTGCCTGCGGTCTCGGCGCGTGATTTTCCGGGGCAGGCTGATATTGATTCTTCGCTTTTGTACTTTTGCCGCGAGGTCAAAAAGCGACACACTGTTGCTATTTCAGGTGAATGCTCGGATGAGATATTCGGCGGTTATCCGTGGTTTTACCGCCCCGAAATGCTTTACCGCGATTTCTTCCCGTGGATACACGATCCAAAGGCCAGAGCAGGGATATTCCGTAAAGAGGTCATCGACGTTGATGAAGGGTATTCTTATCTGTCAAATGAGTATAAAAATATAATTTCCAACTGTCCGACCTTGCCGTGGGATTCCGAGTCTATGAAAACTTCAAGAATTGCAACCTGTCTGTCGGTGGGGTATTTTATGACCTCTCTGCTTGAACGCAAGGATCGAATGAGTATGTATTCGGGGTTGGAGGTAAGAGTGCCGTTTGCCGATCACAGAATTCTTGAATACGTTTATAACATCCCGTGGGAGATCAAGTTCCAGAACGGTGTTGAAAAGGCACTTTTGAGAAATTCTATGACCAAATATCTGCCCGAAAAGATACTTTGGCGCAAGAAAAGCCCGTACCCGAAAACACATAACCCCGAGTACCGACAAAGGGTGACCGAAATTTTGAAGCAACGTTTTGACAAAGGTGGGGTTTTGGCCGAAATGATCGACCGAAACGTTTTGGAATCGGTTCTGTCGGGCGAAGATAAAACGTGGTTCGGTCAGCTGATGTCGACACCGCAGTTGATAGCCTGGCTCGTGCAGTTTGACTATTGGGCAGAAGAGTATAACGTGGAGTTTGAAGTATAAAATTTGCCGTCGACGTGTGTCGGCGGCTTTTGTCATTCATTGACAAGCTTCGCGACGTGTGGTACAATCTTTAAGGAAATCTATGTGCGTGTGGGGTGTTTTATATGAGGAAGTACAAGAATGTTCTGACGGTTATTATCGTTGCTTTGATGTTTGTTGTTTTGGTTGCAATACCCTTTACAGTGGCTATTGTGAATGACGCCTTGGCGGCGCGCACACTTAAAGAGATCAAAAATATCGAACTGCCCGAAAACAGTAAGATACTGTCGGAATACGCTGTTGCAGGAAAGGTCTCGGGCAACGGTAACGGAATGCAGTATTTTGGGGCTATTCTCATAGAAAGTGAACAGGATCTGACCTCTCTTCAAGAATATTATCACAATGTTGGCAGTGAGTATTTTATAAGCGTTAAAGGACAAAAGTCCGATGCGATAGATGTGCTTAACGGGAATCAACATTATTTTGACGGTGTGGATGATTGTGATTTTGAAAACTGTTATATTGTTTACGGCTACGGCAAAGGTGGAAATTGGTTCCTCGACCTTGATTTGAGAGGACATTGATAAATGACAAGAGAAGAAATTTTAAACTACGCCAAAACGCTTCACGATACGGTGTGCGATCAACCGTTTACCGAGGATTTTTTTACTACTGTTTTAAGGCATAAACGTTCCAAAAAATGGTTTGGAATATTGCTGAATGCCCCTGCCGACCGCGTTGGTGTAAAGGGTAATGGAGATGTAGAGGTGCTTAATCTTAAATGCGACCCTGTTTTGGCTAAAGGTCTGTTTGAGACCTATCGTGGTATTATGCCCGCGTATCATATGAACAAGTATCATTGGATAACCGTCATTCTTGACAGTGACGTCCCCTTTTCCGAGGCCAAAGAACTTATTGATCTGAGTTTTTCGTTGACGGAAAAATAAGAGTAGGTTTGTGATTTGTGTCGTTTTCAGTATGATGTTGGCCGTTTCCCTTATCCGTTGACCTTCGGTTGCCATCTTTCCCTTTGCAGGGGCTGTCCCTATCTGTCTGCTTCGCAGACATCTTTCCCATAAGAAGGGAGAGTCTTCCAATGGGGAAGACGATGCAATTTTTTGCTAAGAACAAAGGCTTTGGTTGACATAACAACCGAAGCCTTTTGAGTTTGATGGAAAATGCACAATTTCGTGTTTTAAATATTAAAATAATATACGAATTTTCAAGTGTTTATTGATTGACAAAAACCTATCCTTTTGGTATACTCATTTCTGTGAGGTTTCACGCTACTGACGGTATGTGGTTTAACACAATGGAAACGTGGAATGTAATATATGGCCGACCGTCTGGGCAGAACTCCGCAATCAGTAGTGGGGGACTGTCTTTTTTTGATTTTTGGGACAAACGGAGGATGTAAAATGAAAAAAATCGCAATAGTGATGGGCAGTGACAGTGATCTGCCTGTAGTTGAAAAGGCTATCAACACTCTTAAGGAATTTGACGTGCCGTTTGAAGTACACGTTTATTCTGCTCACAGAACTCCAAATGAGGCGGGTGAGTTTGCTGCCAAGGCCCGTGAGAACGGTTTCGGTGCTATTATTGCCGCCGCAGGTATGGCGGCTCATTTGGCGGGCGCTATGGCCGCAAGATCCACCTTGCCGGTTGTCGGTATCCCCGTAAAGTCAACCAATCTTGACGGTATGGATGCACTTCTGTCGACGGTTCAGATGCCTTCGGGTATGCCGGTTGCTACCGTTGCCATCAACGGCGCCGCTAATGCCGCTTTGCTTTGCATTCAAATGTTGGCCATCACTGATGAGGCACTCGCCGCAAAGTTAGACGAAGCAAGGGCTAAGGGTGCCGCAAAGGTACTTGCCGCAAACAAGGCCGTTGAAGAAAAGTTCAACGTTTAATAATAAAACACAGCCTATATACCGTAGTTAACGGCGTTGTCGCCGTTTTGTATAAACAAAAACAAGATTATCCCCAAAGGAAGTTAAGGTGTAAATATGGGAGGATTTTTCGGAGTTGTAAGCCGTCGCGATGCGATGTCGGATACCTTTTTCGGTACCGACTACCACTCACATCTTGGAACCCGCCGTGGCGGTATGGCCGCATTTAATGAAGAGATCGGTCTGCAACGTGAAATACATAATATTCAGAACTCGCCGTTCAGAACCAAGTTTGATAACATATTTAACGAAATGAGCGGTAATTCGGCTATCGGTTGTATCAGTGACTTTGAACCGCAACCGTTGCTGATAAGGGCAAGGTTCGGAACGTATGCAATATGTTTTATCGGTGTGATAAATAATGCACAGGAACTTATCGATCGTTATCTTGTCGAGCGCGGCGGTCATTTTGATGCCATGACGGGCGGTAAGGTTAATTCGGTTGAACTTTTAGCGGCACTTATAAATCAAAAAGACAGTATTGCTGAGGGTGTTAAGTTTGCACAGGAAAGCATTGAGGGAACTGCCTCGATACTTATCTTGCAGGATGACGGCAGTATCATTACCGCACGTGACCGCCTTGGAAGACTGCCTGTGTCTATCGGTAAAAATGAGGACGGATACTGTGTGAGCTTTGAGTCGTTCTCTTATGAGAAGATGGGCTACGTTAAAGAACGTGAACTCGGCCCCGGTGAGATCGTAAGACTTACCGCCGACAGTATCGAGCAGCTTGAAGCTCCCGGTAAAGAAATGAAGATATGCTCCTTCCTTTGGAGCTATTACGGATTCCCGACCACCAGTTACGAAGGTGTTAATGTCGAGATGATGCGCTATCGCAACGGTGCTATTATGGCCAAGCGTGATAAAAACACTGGTGCAAACGATGGTGTTGATTATGTCGGTGGCTTGCCTGATTCGGGAACGCCGCACGCGATTGGTTATGCCAATGCAAGCGGTAAGCCTTATACCCGTGCATTTATCAAATACACACCCACCTGGGCGAGAAGCTTTACTCCGACCCGTCAGCAGGAACGCAACCGTGTTGCTAAGATGAAGCTCATTCCCGTGCCTGAACTTATCAAGGATAAGAGCCTTTTGTTTGTTGATGACTCCATTGTCCGAGGAACACAGATAAGAGAAACGATTGATTTTCTTTATGAAAACGGAGCCAAGGAGGTACATATCCGTTCGGCCTGTCCGCCGATAATGTACTCCTGCAAATACCTCAACTTCTCAAGAGCTACCAGTGAAATGGAACTCATTGCCCGCAGAACGATTGTTGAGATTGAGGGCGAAGAAGGACTCAAGTATATTGATGAATACAGCGATTTTAATACCGAACGTGGTAAAAAACTTCGTGAAAGTATGTGCAAAGAACTGCATTTGAAATCGTTGGAATTTCAGTCGCTTGAGGGCATTATCGAGGCCATTGGTCTTGAGCCTTGTAAACTTTGTACCTATTGCTGGAACGGCAAAGAATAATACGACATTTGAAAGGAATATAACTTATGAAAAACTCCAGATCTGAATCTTACGCTGCGGCCGGTGTTGATATTACTGCCGGTTACAAGTCGGTAGAATTGATGAAAAAGCATATTGCCAGAACTAAAAACGAAGGTTGCCTTGATGATGTCGGTGGTTTCGGCGGTTGTTTTGGTCTTAATGTTGCCGGTATGGAGGAACCCGTTCTTGTTTCGGGAACCGACGGTTGCGGTACCAAGGTCAAGATGGCCATCCTGATGGACAAGCACGACACTATCGGTATTGACGCCGTTGCAATGTGCGTTAATGATATTATCTGCTGCGGTGCCAAGCCGTTGTTCTTCCTTGACTATATTGCTTGCGGTAAGAACTATCCCGAAAAGATTGCAGAAATCGTCGGCGGTGTTGCTGAGGGTTGTGTGCAGTCGGGTGCTGCTTTGATCGGCGGCGAAACTGCTGAGCATCCCGGTTTGATGCCGGTTGAAGATTACGACCTTGCAGGTTTTGCAGTCGGCGTTGTTGACAAGAAGAAGATTCTTGATAACACCAAAATGGCTGAGGGTGATGTTATTATTGCTTTGCCGTCAACAGGTGTTCATTCCAACGGTTTCTCGCTTGTCAGAAAAGTTTTTGATATTGATAATAACCCCAAATCCCTTTATGAGCCTTGCGAGGCGCTCGGCGGCAAGTCTGTTGCCGAAACCCTTTTGACCCCCACAAGAATCTATGTAAAGCCTGTTATTGCTCTTCTCGAGCAGGTCAACGTTAAGGGTATTTCGCATATTACGGGCGGCGGATTCTATGAGAATATTCCGCGCTCTATTCCCAAAGGTCTGTCGGCTAAAATTACCAAGAGTGCCGTTAAGGTGCTTCCTATTTTCGATCTTATCGCCAAGGTCGGTAACGTACCCGAAAGAGATATGTATAACACCTATAATATGGGTGTCGGTATGAGCATTGTTGTTCCCAAAAATGAGGTCCAAAAGGCTATTGATGTTCTTAAAGCCAACGGCGAGGATGCTTACGTTATCGGTGAGATCATAAAGGGTGACGAAGGCGTGGTGTTCTGCTGATGAACACCAAAAACATTTGTGTGTTGGTATCGGGCGGCGGTACCAACCTTCAGGCGCTTATTGATGCCGAAAAAAGAGGAGAATTGGGTTCGGGTAAGATTACCTGCGTTATTGCTTCAAAGACCGATGCTTATGCATTGGAAAGAGCGAGAACCAACGGTATCAAAACGAGAATTCTTATAAGAAAAGAATATTCCGATATTGCTTCATACAGCAAGGCTATGCGCGATATTCTGTTTGAAGAAAAGGCCGACCTCATTGTATATGCCGGCTTTATGACCATATTGGATGAAAATGTCTGTGATGCGTTTCCCAATAAAATGATTAATGTTCATCCAGCACTTATTCCTTCGTTTTGCGGCAAAGGCTTTTACGGACTTCACGTTCACGAAGCCGCTTTGACTAAGGGTGTCAAGGTTTCGGGCGCAACGGTTCATTTCGTTACCGCCGAATGTGATGCAGGTCCAATCATCCTGCAAAAGGCTGTTGAAGTCAAAAACGGAGATACTCCCGAAACTCTGCAGAAACGTATTATGGAAAATGCAGAGTGGAAGATACTTCCGAAGGCGGTTCAACTTTTCTGTGACGGAAAAATCACCGTTAAAGATGGTGTAACAATAATAAAAGAGTGAGAAAGGACCCGCAATTATGGAAATTAAAACTATCAAACAAGAATTAAATTCTTTGGCCTATCACGGCAGAGGTATTATGATCGGCAAGTCGGCCGACGGGAAAAAAGCGGTAACTGCTTATTTTATAATGGGCAGAAGTGAAAACAGCCGTAACCGAATCTTTGTAGAGGACGGCGAGGGTATACGCACCCAGGCATTTGACGAGTCAAAGATGGTTGACCCGCATCTCATTATTTATGCTCCCGTAAGAGTTTTGGGCAATAAGACCATTGTTACCAACGGTGATCAGACCGATACCATCTATGACCTGATGGACAAGCAGATGACCTTCGAGCTGGCTCTGCGTACTCGTGAATTTGAAGACGACAAGCCCAACTTCACTCCCCGTATTTCCGGTATCATCCACGTTGAAAACGGCGATAT
>JAGBXM010000035.1 GCA_017629275.1 Clostridia bacterium | reverse complement strand
ATTGGTCGAGAATGGAGTTGTGGTCGGTTTTTGGTGTGAACGATGCAATAAACGGCCAAAACGCCAAAATGATTTATGATAAGACAAACGAAATGCTCCGTTCTCCTGAATTTTCCAACAACGGAATACTGTCAAGGTTTAATATCGAGTATCAGTCGCCCGTTGCAACGCTATTGGAGGATTTGTCAAACTTCGACGGTGAGAAAACGGCACCCTCACTTCGCGCCGACGATTTGCTAAGCCCCACCGAAAAGTTCAAAACCGAACTTTCGTCCAAAAGCGGTGTTGAAATTGTGGATGACGCAACTTATCTCAAGGCCGTTTCGGTTATCTTAGACCGATTTTCGGCTTCGGGTTGCCGTTTTGCCGATCATTCACTTGATGCAGGTTTTTTTGAGGACGATTTGGACGGCAAAAAGACCGAGATGCTAGTATCTTTGGGCAATGAGTATGCCAAACGCGGCTGGACGTTGCTTTTGCATTTGAATGCCAAAAGAAGAACAAGTCCGAGATTGCTTTCAATAGCAGGGCCTGCCGGCGGTTTTGCAGCGGCAGGGGAGAGCTTCCCAATTTCGGCCGTTGCCGATACTTTAGGCAGAATGGAACAAAACGGCCTGCCCGATACGGTGTTGTTCCCGCTTAATATGAGTGACCAAGCACCGCTCAGTATTTTACAGGGCTCGTATTCCGAAAACGGAGTACCGTCCAAGGTTCAGCTCGGGCCCGCGTGGTGGTGGTGCGACCACAAACTTGGAATCGAAAACACGTTGAACTGTATCGCTTCGTTTGGCGTTGTTTCCGGATTTATCGGTATGACAACCGACTCAAGAAGTATTTTGTCGTTTGTCCGTCACGATTATTTTAGAAGATTGCTCTGCTCGTGGCTTGACCAACAAAACGTCAAGGGCGAATGGGATATGCCGTTTGATATACAGAATGAAATCATTAAAAAAATATGCTATGAAAACGTAAAAAGCAAAATAAAATAAAGGAGAAATGCAAAATGAATAAACAGTATGAAGGTAAGGTTGCCGTTGTTACAGGTGCGGCAGGTGTTATTTGCTCTGAGGTCTCGCGTGACCTTGCGGCTCGCGGATGTTTTGTTGTGTTGGTTGATCTTTCACTTGAAAATGCAGAAAAGGTAGCAGAGGAAATCCATCAGAACGGCGGTAAATGCAAGGCTTATTCCTGCAACGTTATGGATAAGGCGGCGGTTGACGCTTTAGCCGACGAGGTTATCAAAACCTGTGGACGTTGCGATTTTCTTATCAACGGCGCAGGCGGTAACAATGCCAAGTGCCAGCCCAAAATCGTCGAATTCGACCCTCGTGAGCTCGAAGACGATCGCCCCGAGGATGTGGTTGGTCTTTATAATATTGATATGAACGTTTTTGAAAATATCATCAAGTTAAACACAATGGGCACCGTATACCCTCTGCTTGCCTTTGCAAAATATATGGTCAAGCAGGGTGGGGGAAGCATTATCAACTTTGCTTCCATGAATACATATTGCCCTCTCACCCGCAATTTTGCCTATGCAATGAGTAAGGCCGCGGTTGCTAACTTTACTCAAGCCTTTGCAGCATACTTTGCCAAAACCGGCATCCGTATCAACGCAGTTGCACCGGGATTTATTCTGAATCCGAGAAGCAAGCTTATTTTGGGTACCGTTGAAGAAGGACTTACCAAGCGCGGTCAGGACGTTATCGACCACACTCCAATGGGTAATTTCGGAACTGCTCACGATATGTGCGGCGCTATCCGTTGGCTTATTGACGACGAGGCCGCAGGCTTTGTCACAGGCATCACCGTCCCCGTTGACGGCGGATTTTTGACCCTTTCGGGAGTTTGATGAGGTAACAACAATGATACTTTCCGATTATTTCAGACCCGAGCACGACACCACGTGGGATTTTGCGGTGGCTTCAGGCGTGAAGCACGGTGTTATCCGCCTGCCCGAGGACGGAAAATTTGACTATGCCGACAAAGCTCATTGGGATACCTTGGTTAAAAAGTTTACCGATTTCGGCATCACCCCCGTGGCTATTGAACCGATGCCCAACGAGTTGCACGACCACATCAAAGCAGGTGACGATTTGCGTGATTGGGCCATCGAAAAGGTTATTTCAATGTTCCCCAATATGGCGGCTCACGGTATCGACACCATCTGTTTTAACTTTATGGCACACATCGGTTGGCTTCGCACTTCTTCAGAGTTCCCCGAGCGTGGCGGTGCCAAGGTTACCGAATTCAATATGGCCGATTTTAAAGATACAGGTGCTAAAATCACGGCCGAGGAATTGTGGGCCAACTATGAGTATTTTGTCAAGGCGGTAGTGCCTCACGCTGAAAAATATGGCATAAAGCTTGGACTTCACCCCGACGATCCACCCGTGCCCCGTCTTGGTGACGTTGAGCGCATTATGATTTCCAAGGAAAACATCAAAAAGGCGGTTTACGGTATTGTGAAGTCGGATAGCCTTGGTATTACAATGTGTCAGGCCAATTACTTTATAATGGGTGAGGACTTGGAAAAAACCATTGAGGAGTTTGCCGACAAGATTTTTATGGTGCATTTCCGTAACACAACGGGCACTCCCGACCACTTCCGTGAAACCTATCACGATAACGGCGATATTGATATGGCGCGCGTGATGAAGGCTTACGTCAGAAACGGCGTGAACGTTCCCATCCGCGTTGACCACGTTCCCACCATGGCAGGTGAAATATCAACCCTGCCGGGTTACGATGCTTTGGGCAGACTGTTTGCAATCGGATATCTCAAAGGCATACTTGACGCCTGCAAATAATAATTTATTTTAATAATAAAAGCAAGCCTTCCGTAATCAACGGAAGGCTTGCTTTTAGTTTGTCAACATTTTTCGATTATTTCCTTAGCGGTTAAGGGGATGAGTATGGGTCGTTCGGCGGTGCTGGGGTGGTTGGGCTTGTGGAAAATGAAATATTCTTTTCCGTCAAGCGCCTTGAACATCATTCCATGACCGCCGTCATCCTTGAAAATCAGGTTGTCAGCCACAGCCCATTTTCCGTTGACTTTACCGTTATCGGAGTAGGCAATACCCTCACAGTATCCGCCGCCTTTGACAAAGCTTGCCCAAATTGCCGCAAGCTTGCCGTTGAGGGCATTATGAAGCGTCCTGAAAAGGTTGAGCAAACCTTAAAGAAAATACTTTCTTGGAACAGAGAGTATGCTCCCACCTGTGGTGAACCTTATATTCTCTACAACTTTTATCACGGTCCGGAGACT
>JAGBXM010000034.1 GCA_017629275.1 Clostridia bacterium | reverse complement strand
GTTGGCTAAGATTCTTCGCTTCGCTCAGAATGACAGAGGATATAATTGGTTGGGTTGACGGCGGGTGACCGATGGTCGCTCCTACGGCAACTGAAATTACACTCGTAGGGGAGCACCTATGTGTGCTCCCAAAAATGGGCGAACACAAGGTAAAGCCCCTACGGTGTGCCGTTTGGGGTTGATTGGCAGTTGTTTTCCTCATCCACCGCCGACGTGTAAATTAACATTTGTAGGGAATGGATTTATCCATTCCGAAAACCGTTTTACGGCGGGTGAAATTACACTCGTAGGGGAGCACCTATGTGTGCTCCCAAAAACGGGCGAACACGTAGGCAAAGCCCCCTGCGGGCAGGTCGCGTTTTGTCGGTGGTAAAAAATTTGTCAAAATTTTTAGAACAAATGTTCTTTACTTTTGTCGAAATTTGAGCTATAATACAGAACGGATGTTCGGTGTTTGGGGTTGGGTGGTTGGGATTGGCTTTCGGGACGTCGAGGCGCCGTCCCCTACAAAGGGGAATTTACATTTTTGTGGCGTTTTGGGTTGGCTGTGGGATTTTGATTTGAAGGGTAGTGAAACGGTTTGATGCGTGAAATTTTGCATTGTGACCTGAATAACTTTTATGCCTCGGTTGCGTGTCGTGACGACCCGTCTTTAAAGGGTAAGGCGGTGGCGGTGGGTGGCAGCCGTGAGGAACGGCACGGTATAATTTTGGCCAAAAACGAGATCGCCAAGTCGTTCGGGGTGTCGACGGGTGAGGCGATATGGCAGGCGCAGAACAAGTGCCCGTCGTTGGTGGTCGTTCCGCCCGATTTCAAACGCTACACCTATTTTTCAACAGAGGTACGTAAAATTTACGAGCGGTATACCGATCTTATCGAGCCGTTCGGTATCGACGAGTGTTGGCTTGACGTGACCGGCAGTAGGCGGCTTTTCGGTGACGGCGTCGAGATTGCTGACCGTCTGCGTGACGAAATATTCAAGGAACACGGTCTGACCGTTTCGGTCGGTGTGAGTTTTAATAAGATATTTGCAAAGCTTGGTTCCGACCTTAAAAAGCCTAATGCCACCAACGTTATTCCTTACGACCGTTTTCGCGAGATAGTCTGGCCTCTGGAGGTCAACCGACTTTTAGGGGTAGGTCCCGCCACCGAACGCAAACTGCGGTCATTGGCGGTGTTTACCATCGGCGATTTGGCGCAGATCGACTGTGAGGCCATAAGGTTAAGACTTGGTAAAAATGGGGAAATGTTGCACCGATTTGCCAACGGTGAGGAAAATTCCGCTGTTTTGAAAAGCGATTTCAAGTACCGTCCGCAGAGCATCGGGCGGTCGGTGACCTGCCCGAAAGACTTAAATACCTTTGAAGAGGTCTACCGCGTGTTTTTGCGACTTTCTGAAGAGGTGGCAAGTCAACTGCGCCGTGAGAATTTGGAGGCGCAGTCGATAGCCGTGCATATAAGGGATAACAAGCTTCAGGTTAAGGAGTTTATGTCGGCGGTGGATACACCCATTCAATCGGCTAAAATATTGGCCGATGAGGGGATAAAACTGCTTAAGCGGAATTATTCGTTTGAAAATTCTTTGCGGTCGGTCGGCGTTCGTGCCATAAAGCTATGCGACCATTCACCCGAGGTCCAATTGTCGTTTTTTGACGACAGGATGAAAATAATAAAGCAGGATATGCTGGAGCGGAGCGTTGACGGTATCCGTGAACGATTCGGTGAATCGGCGGTGGTCAGAGCATCGTTGATGAACGATTTTAAGGCGTTCAGAGAACAGTCACCGTCGACTTTGGGCCACCCAAGACTGTCGATATAAAAAATAACAGAGGCGTTTCCCTTCGCCTCTGTTATTTTGTTTTGTGTGTGAGTTTATGGGCGGTGCCGAGCATTCGGCAGGCGGCGCGTAATCCGAACAGCTTTATCAAATGCTTTGCGACGGTGCCGACCTTTCCGTTTAAGGAGTTCAGACAATAATCTTTAAAGTATCGCAGTTCTTTTAAAGCACTTGCTTTTTCTGTTGCCTTTAAGATGTTAAGGTGTATCGCATTGTTCAAAAAGAGAGCCGCCATTCTCAGTTTTAAATACTCCGATTTTTTTGAGCCTAACGGTTGCTTTGTTAAAAGTGCTTCGGTCAAGTGCAATATTTTAAAGGTGTCAAAAATATGTTTGGGTGTGACGGCAGAGGTTATGGCACCTTCACGCATTTGGCGGTATTGGTAAAAGTATCGGTGGCAAATATGAACACTTTCAACGGTGCAAAGCAGACGTTGTGTCCATTCCTCATCCTCGTGGTAAATACCTTCGGCAAAGAAAAGTCCGTTGTCGGTTATAAGGCTCCGTTTTACGACAAAACGGCAGGCGATCATATAGCAGGACTCTCCGTCCCGCGGAACGGTCGACAGAAATTCATCGGTCGAAGTATTGCCTGAAAGCTTTAAAAAGGCGTCGCAATTCTCCTTTTCATAACGGTCGGTATCGGTGTAATAATTATTGTAAAGGCCGAGCAGAATTTGTGGGTTTGACGTCAGTTCTTTTAACATAAGGTCGGTGTCATCGGGGTCTAAGAAATCGTCCGAATCGAGGAACATAACGTAGTCGCCCGTCGCTTCCTTGATGCCGCGGTTTCTGGCGACCGACAACCCACGGTTTGCTTGGTGAAATACGCGGACGTTGGCGTTATTTTGGGCGAAGATATCGCACATCTTACCGCTATTATCGGTCGAACCGTCGTCGATAAGAATTATTTCAACGTCGGTATTGAGCTTCAATGCCGACTCGGCACATTCGTTTAAATACCGTTCTACGTTATAAACGGGAATTATTATACTGACCACGCATCTCACTCCTTTTTAGTTTACTATTTTGCCGTGCATCCACGAAAGCAACCGTAAAGCCGGAATAAACCGCAGATGCGCAAAATTCAGGAACATTCGTTTTGCCCGACCGATCTTTTTGAGATAGGGGTTAAGGCAGTAATCGGGGAATTCTTTTTCAAATTCACTTATTGCCGATTTTATATCACGGGACGTAGCTTTTTCTTTGCAAAGTTTTAAAAGTCTGCCGTATAAAAGAGCATAGATGGCGTGGTATTCGGTTTCCTGCCTGTATTCTTCGCCTAAAGCACGGCACATAAGGTCGAAGGCAAAGCGAAATGCACGGTCTGAAACTTCTTTTATATTGGAAGCCGAGCTGCCGTCACCGCGTTGATAGTAGTTGTAAAGCGGCTCGTTTACAATGGCAACACGTTTTGAATATTTAGCCAAAACGGGGATGACGGGAAGCTCTTCATACCGTTCGCATTCGACGGGATAACGTACGTCGGAAATCTCAAAAAGCTTACGCTTTATCAAGTGGGTGCAGGATGGAAAGGGACCGATGGCTATCGCGAGCTTTGGGTC
>JAGBXM010000033.1 GCA_017629275.1 Clostridia bacterium | reverse complement strand
TGCTCGTCGGCATAAACACGGTAGGACGAAAGGAATATGAGATGGTCTGTGTTCTTTATAAGGAAACGGTGAACCTGCTTGTATTCCTCAGGGTCGTTGTAATGAATAAAATTAACGATACCGTCGTAGTGCGTCTTTGAAAACAACTCGGTCAAAAGCTCTTGTGTTGCAAGGCTTTGGTGGAATTTGAGCCTTGGGTGGTCGGAGACCTTTTCCTCGGGGCAAATGATGTCGACCTCGGCACCGAGAGAAAGTAGTTCTTTTGCTGTGTGGGTGCCAAGTGTTCCGCCACCTGCAATAAGCAATATCTTTTTGTCTTTATACATTCAAAACACATCCTTTTCTTTATTTTAGGGGCGACCTGCGTTCGCCCGCGGGCGACCACAGGTCGCCCCCCCACGGTCTGAGAATTTTTACAAGTGATTGTTTAATGAGACGGCCTCATTGGCTTTAATCAAGCACTTTTTCTATTATTGTTTCGATGTTTTGGTCGCTGTATTCGATCTCGCTTGAAAACATTCTTGCGTTTTCGTATACGTCACCGTCAAGGCACATTACAAAATAGGTGCAAAGGACACAGAAGTCGAGGCCACACACGTGCAGGTGGCGGAAAACGAAATAGTCAAACAGCCTTTTTGCATATTGCGGTTGGTCAAATTCTACATCTTTGAGGTCTTCGTTGCGGTTTTTGAGGGTATCGAGCAGGTCATCCCATTCGGGATCAAGCCGTTCAAGTCTTTTGAAAACCTTTGCCAATTCGTTGAGTTTTATCTCGGGCAGAGTGAAACTGAGACTTTCGGGTGAACGCTTGAAAACACCGTTTCTGAATTCCAAAAACTCGGTTTCTTCTTGTGTTTGGGCGGCGGGTTGGTCATCGGTGCCGATTATTTCGAGCGAAAAATCGTTATCCAGAATAAGTCTTGCCGCCGCTTCGCAGGTTAACCCTAAGCCAATTTCGGTTCGTGACTCAAAAAAGTTGCGGAATCTCGGATGGTCGCGGCAGATCTGACACAAACGTTCTTCTCCGTGGTTTGCAATAATATCACAAAGGTTGCGGTTATTTAAAAACGGGCAACGGCCGTTCTTTTCTTGGATAAAATGCGGTGTATCTTCAAGTGAAATTTTATTTATTATATTGCTTTGCGTTTGGTAAAACGAAAGCGTTTCACCGTCAATGTCAATCTCCCAACCGATACAACAGTTGTGGCGGCATTTGTCGGCGATACATTTGAATTTTTTATAGTAATCAGGTGCAAAGATATTCATATTATCAACCCTTGCGCGAATTGTGAACTATCGTGTTTACGATGCCGAATATTGCAACGGCAAGGCAGACACCTGCGGCAATTCCCAATGCAAATTCTGCAGTTTTTAGTCCAAAATCGCGGACTTCCTGCCAATTTTTCTGAACCGCGTTGCTCATAGTATAAAAAAGTGAGCCGCCCGGTACAGAGGGGATGATGGCAGGTACAAGGAAAAGTGTTATGGGGGCTTTTAAAAGTCTTGCGGTCAGCTCGCAGTACATAACGGCGGCCGCGGCGGAGATGAAGCAGGGGACAAAGTCACCGCCCGTGAAATGCGCGGCAAGCAGATAGACACCCCAATTTATTAGTCCACCCAAGGATGCGGCCAACAAAAGTCGGTTTTTTAATTGAAAAAGCATAGCGAACCCTAAAGAACCCAAAAAGGCCGTTATGAGTTGAATAATTACTTCACGCATTTCATCAACCTCCCAACAGCGCAATGGCGATCATAAAACCGCCTGCCAAAGAAGCCGCCTGGACAAGACTTTCGGTCAATCTCGTCAATCCCGAAACGGTGTCACCGATAATAAGGTTGCGAAATGAGTTGGTCAAAGCAATTCCCGGGATAAGCAACATAATGTCACCGATGATTATTTTGTCGGCATTGAGCCACGGAAATACGCGGCAGACAGCACAGATTAGTAATCCTATAATGAGTGAACAAAGGAATTTTGACACTATCTGGTTGGGACAGAATTTCGGTGAGACCGACGTGAAAATGCAGATGAGTATTGCAAAAATTGCGGCAAAGAGAGAGTCAAACAACGCGCCACCGAAGAACACCGTAAATGCGGCGGCCGCAATGACGCTGCCGACGTAGTATTTGGCTTGACTTATCGGTTTGTCGGTTGCCTTAAAACGTTTTTCGAGCTCGTCAACCGAAAAACTTTTTGAGCAATATTCACGGCTTATTTTGTTTAATTCTTCAAGGCGTTTGAAATCGGTTGTTCCCGAGCTTTGCACACGGCGGGTCTCGGTCCTTGCCTCACCGTCGGGCATTATCATGGTCACGACGATACTTGAAGTTATGGCAAACACGTTGACACGCTCGGCACCGTAGGCTTTGGCCATACGCGCGACGGTACCCTCAACACGGTCTATCTCGGCACCGCAGTTGAGCATTGCTTCGGCAATATCAAGTATAACGCCTAAAAAACGCTTGTTTATATTTTCCAAAAAAGTCACCTCTGGGGCCTTTAAAATCGTCCTCTACATAGTAACAAATAGCAATGTAAAAATCAATAGTTTCAAAAGATTAAAAAATTGTAATATCTTAAGCCCTAATTGTAACAAAATTTTTAATAATCTGTAATGGGAATGATACGCTTTTTTACAATATCGTGTATATAATAGTAATATACTTCAATATATGTAGGGGGTGAATGCAATGCGCAAGTCGGTTTTGATGTCGGTTCTGGCAGGTTTGGTATCGGTCTGTCTTATGGTTGCATTGTGTTTGACTCCCGAAATTAGTGAAAGCATTACTTTGACCGACGTTGATATGCCGGTGGCCGCGGCCGACGGTACGGTTTTATTGGCCGAAAAAGACGTTCTTACTACTGCAAACGAAGAAGCCGCACCGACGGTTGATACAGTCGTCTATGACGAAGATTATCTTAAAAAGCGTTTCACGTCGATGCTCAATATCAATTACTGCTACGGTGAAGGCTTTTATGATAACGAACAATTGGCCTCGGCCGCCGCGGTAACCTTGAGTGACTATGCCGCCGACCTGCCGGGTGTCGGTCTTGCGGTCAACAGTGTGTTGGTTGAAGGCTTTGTTGAGAGCTTCTACGGTGTTGAACTTAACGGCGATGAGCTGTGTTTTGAAGGTGTCCCTAAGAGTTACATTTCGGCGCCCGTCGGTTCGGTTGCAACGCAGTTCCACTCGGTACAGTCGGTTACCGAGACCGATGAGGGCTTCGAGGTTTACAGTCTGGCCGAGTTTTATTACGGCGGTGACGACGTCGAGGTCTCGGTCACTCGGTCGGTCTTTGTAAAGGCCCCCGAGTCCGAATTCGGGTTTCACCTCGTTTCCTGTGAATTGGCTTGATTCCGGCACTCTTGAAATTTTACGAAAGATAGTATATAATGGTAGATGGTACGGGTCGGTGTCGGTTTGATACCGACCCGTATTTTCTGAAACCTTGGAATTTGCCGACAAATCAACTTAAATTGTTTGACTGTTGTCAGCTTTTGGGTTATATTGTTTATAGATTGTTAATTTTTATGATATATTTTCAAAAAATAAGAGTGATATACTGAATACAAGGGAAAAATTATAAAAAAGTAAAAAAGGAGTGTATATAGATGGACGAGAACAAGACACCTGAAGTTGAAGCTTCAGAGCCTCAACAATCTTATAGCTATACACCGCAGAATAATTACGGGTATCAACCGTATGATAATTCGAACGGACAACAGCCGCCAAAGGGCCCTAAAAAGGATAAGAAGTACGTCAGCATAGGTGCAGTAATACTTTGCGTTGTGTTGTCAATCATAATCAGCACCTTCACGTCGTTGACCATTGCGTTTAATTCGATGGATAAGGGCGGTTCAAGCAGTGCGCCCGATACCGTTACTTCTTCAAGTAATGCTTCGACCTCATCAGAGGCAGGTTCATCAGAACCTACGACTTCGACCGTTATTTCGATCCAAGGCAATCTTGAGTCTTTGGTTGAAGCGGTTTACGATAAGTCGGCCAACAGTGTTGTCGGTATCCGTACTAAAGCCTCGGTTGAAGGCTTCTTCGGCGGTTCGACCGAAAGTACGGGCGAAGGCTCGGGTGTTATCTACACCAAGGACGGATATATCATCACCAATTACCACGTTATTTCGGGTGTTGTGACCAATCCTTCGTATGATTCGTCGGTCGAGGTCTATCTTATGTCGGCTCCCGAAAGTCCTATTGATGCCAAGATCATCGGTTATAACGTTTCGGCCGACCTTGCAGTTATTAAGATCGAGAAGAATAACCTTCCTGCCATTGAAATTGCCAATTCTGATGAGATCAAGGTGGGACAGTATGCTATTGCCATCGGTTGTCCCGGCGGAATTGAATTTTTGAACTCGGTCTCGTACGGAATTATAAGTGGACTCAACCGTACAATTACCATTGATTCTATCGGCGAGATGGAGCTTATTCAGACCGATGCTGCCATCAACCCCGGTAACTCGGGCGGCGCTTTGTTGAACTCCAAGGGACAGCTTATCGGTATCAACTCTTCTAAGTTGGTCGATGAGAGCTTTGAGGGTATGGGCTTTGCCATTCCCGCCAACACTGCATTGCAGGTCGTAAAAGAGATTATGGATAATAAGGATAACCCCTTGCCGTATATCGGTATTGAGATATACAAATACGATTCCAAATATCTTGCAAGTTACGGTTTGCCTGCGGGTGCCGCGGTCAAGGGTGTTGTAAAAAATGCTCCTGCTTATAAAGGCGGTATCAGAGCGGGTGACATTATTACACAGTTCAACAAGGTTGAGATCAAGGAATATACCGATTTCGTTGATGCGCTTGACAATACCAAGCCGGGTCAATCGGTCAATGTGGTTATCTACCGAAACGGCAGATACCTTACCACGACCATAGTTGTCGGTTCAAATAACAGTTATTAAGTAAAAAAGATTCCGATGCTTTGTGTCACACCTAAACGCATCGGAATTTTTGTAATCGGAGGGTATAATGTTTACACGACTGCATAGTACGGGCATCTTCGGTATTGATGCCTATATGGTCGACGTTGAGGCCGATATTTCCAACAGCTTTCCGTCGTTTGAGATAGTCGGTTTGCCCGACACCGCCGTTAAAGAGTCGCGCGACAGGGTAAGGTCGGCATTGAAAAACAGCGGATTTTCATTTCCGACAACCAAAATAACGGTCAACTTGGCTCCTGCCGACATCAAAAAGGCGGGTTCGATGTACGATCTGCCGTCGTTATTGGCCATTCTGATGGCTTCAAGGCAGTTGAATCCGACCGTGAATATGGAAGAATGCGCTTTTATCGGAGAGCTGTCGCTTGACGGACAACTGCGACACATTACGGGTCTGTTGTCAATGGCTATCGAGGCCAAAACACGGGGAATAAAGTGCTTTTTCGTACCTGAAGCCGATGCCTTTGAGGCTTCGGTGGTTGACGGGATCGAGATATACCCCGTAAGCAACGTAAAGCAATTAGTGGCTCATCTGCAGGGGGAAAAGACGATACGTCCTGCACAAAAGCCCGATATAAAGTCGTCGGCTGCATACTGTCCCGACTTTTTTGATGTCAAGGGACAGACCGCCGCCAAAAAAGCCTTGGAGATAGCCGCCGCAGGCGGTCATAACGTTTTGCTTATCGGGCCTCCGGGGTCGGGTAAAAGTATGTTGGCAAAGCGTTTGCCTTCTATTTTGCCGTCGATGACCTTTGACGAGTCGATCGAAACCACCAAAATACATTCGGTGGCGGGTGCGTTGTCGAGTGACACTCCGCTTATAGTAACACGTCCGTTTCGCGCACCGCATCATACCGTATCGGCGGCAGGTCTGTCGGGCGGCGGTATAGTGCCGCGGCCGGGTGAGATTTCTCTGTCGCACAACGGTGTTTTGTTTTTGGACGAGTTCCCCGAATTTTCGCGCCAGGCGATGGAGGTCTTACGCGCACCTATTGAGGATGGCAAGGTCACCATATCGAGAGCCAGCGGTCGTCTTACATATCCGTGCGAATTTTCGCTTGTTGCCGCGATGAACCCGTGTCCCTGCGGATTTTTCGGACATCCCAAAAAGAAGTGCATCTGTTCACCGCTGGCGGTCAAAAAGTATTTGGGCAGAATTTCGGGCCCGATGCTTGACCGACTTGATATACACGTTGAGGTTCCTGCCGTGGAATATGATGAGCTTACAGGAAGAAGCGACGGCGAGACCTCGGCCGAGATAAAGAAGCGTGTTGAAAGAGCGCGTGAAATTCAGCAGAACCGCTATAAAGGTACCAAGATCACCTGCAACGCACGGCTTGACTCGGCGAATTTGCAGAAGTATTGCGTGTTGACACCCGATGCCGATCGCATTATGCGTACCGCTTTCGAAAATTTGGGTTTATCGGCCCGAGCTTATGACCGAATTTTAAAGATTGCCCGAACCGTTGCCGACCTGGACGGTCAAGAAAAAATCGGTGCAACGCACATTGCACAGGCTATTCAGTTCAGAAGTCTTGACCGAAAATATTGGAGTGAATTATAGTTGAAATACAACGGCCCCAAAGGTATTGCCTTTGGGGCCGTAATTTTATTGCTTTTGCATCAGCGCCCTTGCGCGCGGTATTCGGTCGGAGTTACGCCCATAAGTTGCTTGAACTTCCGACTGAAATAGTTGATATCGTCAAAACCGACGGCGGACGCTATCTGCGATACCGACATATCCTCTTGCTCCAACATAAGACGCGCCTTTAAAATACGGACGTCGTTCAGATACTGAATGACGCTTTTACCGGCTTTTTTCTTGAAAAAATGGGCGAAGTAGGAGGGGGTTACGTAAAAATGCTCGGCGATACTGCTGACGGTCAACGGCTCGTCGGAATGGTCCTCGATATATTTTATCATATCGTTGAATTTGTCGGTGCGTTTAAAGTGCTTTCGAAAATCATTTTCACCCAATACTGCTTTGACGTGACGCTCGGCGCAGAGGTTCAGAAATTCATATAACAGTTGACTTGTCTTGATGCGCGACCGAAAATCTCCGGTATAGGAATGCTTTATAACCTCGTCCAGGATTTTTGAGCAATCCCCGTCGCGGATGACGTTTTCAAATACCACGTGTTCTGCGCCTATATGGTTACTGAAAAAATCCTTGTTTATATGAAAACAGTAGAAGGTTCCTTTGAGCGGTGTTACGTTGCCCGCGTGCAGTTCGTTGGAATTGACAAACAGTATGTCGCCTTTTTGTAAAGGAACGGGTTGAAGATTGCAAAGCGGCTGCGCGTTGCCGTCGACTAAATATTGTAATTCTATTTCTTCGTGCCAATGTGACCGTCCGCCTGAACGGTGGTTGACAAACAAACGGATGTTGGCAGGGAAGATAAGCGGCAGATTTTCGTGACGTGATTTCATCATTTGCACCTCTTGTTGCTAAAAAAGAGCAGTTTTGTGCTATTAAATGCACATCATTATGATAAAATGATTTACAGAAAAAGTCAACAGAAAAAAGGAGTTTTATTATGGATAAGCAGATAACGGCAATTCTGGTCGGCGCAGGTAACCGCGCCAACGTATATGCAAGTGTTTCTTTTGATTTTCCTGAAAAATTAAAGGTCGTCGGTCTTGTTGACCCCAACCCCGAACGTCTTGAATTTATGAAGAAGCGTTTCAATGTTCCCGATGAGAACTGTTTTGACTACGTCGATGCACTTTGCAAACGTGAAAAGTTTGCCGACGTTGTCATTAACGGCACTATGGATCAGCTTCACGTTGATACCGCCATTCCCACGCTTGAAAAGGGTTATGACCTTTTGCTTGAAAAACCTTTTGCCGTCAACGAAGATGAAATGAACCGTTTGAGAGAGGTTGCCAAGCGTAGCGGCGCCAAGGTCGTCATCTGTCACGTTTTGCGTTATACCAAATTTTATCGCGCTATCAAGGAGCATTTGCTGAACGGCGATATCGGTGATATAGTTTCAATCGAAATGTGTGAGCACGTAAACTATCACCATATGTGCGTTTCTTACGTCCGCGGCAAGTGGCGTTCAGAGGAGGTTTGCTTTGCACCTATGCTGTTGGCCAAGTCCTGCCACGACGTTGACCTTATGATGTGGATGATGAACCACACCAAGCCCGTCGCAGTTTCTTCTTTCGGTTCTGAATTTCAGTACGGCCCGCAGAACAAACCCAAAGGCGCAGGTAACCGTTGTATGGTCGACTGCCCTCTGGAAGGAGAGTGTCCTTATTCGGCCAAGAAGCATTATATTGACGTTCTTCGTTGGCCGCAATACGTCTGGATGGACGATCAGAAGCTTCGCAATATGTCGGTTGAAGAAAAGGCCGAGCATTTAAAGACGGTCAATAAGTTCGGTGAGTGCGCCTGGAATTTTGATCGCGGCGGTAACGTTGACCATCAGACCATGATCGTCAACTTTGAAAACGGAGCAACCGGCACCTTCAGTATGATCGGCGGTGCGGCCAAATCCGAGCGTAATATTCATATTATCGGCACCAAGGGTGAGATTAAGGGTAATTTTGAGTCGTCAAAGTATGTTTTGAGAACCTTAACCCCGTCCAAGGATTATGCAGGCTTCACCGAGCAGGAATTTGACCTTAAGGTTACGGGCGATATGATCGGAGCCAAGGGCGGTCACGGCGGCGGTGACCGAGGTCTTGTGCTTGACTTCGTGGAATATATTAACGGTCACGAGCCTTCGGTATCTTGTACGACGCTGGAGGATTCGGTCATCAGCCATCACACCGTTTTTTGTGCTAATGAGGCCAGAAAAAGCGGAACCGTAGTTAAGCTTTAACCCCAAAAGACATAAAACACATCTTCGTTATAACGAAGATGTGTTTTTATGTAAATTTATGTTGAATAATAGACCGATTTGGTTTAAAATAGAATTAAAGAAATTATGCGGAGGTGTCTTTTGGAATGTTTAAAAAACTTACGGCTTTAATGGTGATTCTTTTGTTGCTTTTGAGCGTTGGCTGTGGTGGTGATAAGTCGCCCTCCGACGGCACATCGGATGCTTCGTCGGTTACGTCCTCGGTCGTGTCGCAGACACCTTCAGAGCCTGAGGTCATAAAGACCCCTGATATGTTAAATCCGTTGACGGGTGTTTATGAGTATCAGGGTATCGATAAGCTTCGTCCCGTTGCTGTTATGATCAACAACGACCGTCGCGCTCAGGATGCGCAAGCAGGTCTGCCTGAGGCCGATATTATTTACGAAACCGAAATCGAGGGCGGCGAGACCCGTCTTATGGCGGTTTTCAAGGACGTCGAAAAGGTTCAGAATATCGGAACCGTGCGTTCTTCGAGATACGTTTATATTGACCTTGCAATGGGTCACGGTGCGGTGTATATCCATCACGGTGCTGATGAGGTTAACGCAAGACCTCACCTTAAACACGTCGACAGCTTTGACATTCACGAGGGTCTGTACGGCGACCGTATTAAAAACGGACTTGCCTGGGAGCATACACTTTATACCCACGGTCCCAAGCTTTGGGCAGGAATTGATAAAAAGTTTGAGACCGAGCTTGAAACGGTCACCCCGTGGCAGCAGTTTGCCGCAGAGGATGAGAAGGTAACCTTGCCTGACGGTACGGCTACCAAGATATCGGTGCCTTATTCGGGCAACTATTTCAAATCGGTGTTTATATACGATTCGGCCACGGGTCTTTATGAGCGCAACTTTAAGGATAAAATCCCGACCGAGTATTATACCAAGGAGTCGACCAAGGTCAAAAACGTTGTGGTTTGTATGACCTCTATCGTAGATTATCCCGAGGGCGAACACCGTAAAATCTCGCTGAGCGGCGGTGACGGTTATTATTTCACCAACGGCACCTATCAGGCCATAAAGTGGAGTAAGGGCGATTCAAACGACCCGATGAAGTTTACCGATAAAGACGGCAACCCCATCACCTTCAGTGCAGGTAACACCTGGGTCTGCATCGCTTCCAAGTCGTATTCCAAGCCGGTTATTGAGTAAATTAAACAGAATAATATACAAATCGGCACCGTCTGTGTGGAGATAACGGACGGTGCCGAAAAAAATTTTGAAATTTATGAAAATAACTATTGATTTTTTGAAAGTGTTGTGTTATTATACTATGGCAGTTTGAAAAGAACTTACGTGCGTTGTTAGCTCAGCTGGATAGAGTGACTGGCTACGAACCAGTAGGTCGGGGGTTCGAGTCCCTCACAGCGCACCATTTAAAATGCTCACCCATTCGGGTGGGCATTTTAAATTTTATTCAGGGACTCTACACTAGCAAGGGCAGACAACGTCAAGAAAAAGCCCTTCGAAAAGTTTACTCACCTTTCGAAGGGCGTTATGTTACGATCTCTATTTTGACGTACCTCTTACTTTCTACAGATTATATGTAAAAGTTTGAAAACTATTAAATTGTCAGCGCTTTGAATCGTGTTACTTCTCGGAATTTCGGGTCACTCTTCGCAAACGATCAACTTGACGCAAGGCATAAAGCCTATTCATAAAACGCACTTTATATGATCCTGAATTTAAGTTTTGTAACTTCAAAGCTATAAAATGATTTTAAAGTTCAGATCTAACTGTTTTTCGGACTCATTCCCTTAACAATAAATTTTTGGTCAGGTTAAGATTTAACTGTACTTTGGACTCATTCCTCTCAAATATTATTGAGTTAAAATTTAACTGTACATCGGACCTATATCCTTTACATTTATTTTGGTCGAGGAAAAAACTTAACTGTACTTCGGACTCATTCCTTTACGTTGTACTTGGTTTGAGTTGAAAACTTATTAGTTCATCGGATCTGTGTCCTTTACTTTATTTGGTCGAGGTCAAACTAAACTGTTCTTTGGACTCATTCCTTTCTTTATAGATTTTGTCCAATGTGCCGGTGGCACTTCTGCTGTTTTCATCGGAATCAGTCCCCTTTCATTCCCGACTACTTCACGGTTTGTGGTCATCTTTGTTTTCTTTCTGACTACAGTATACACGAGAGGTGGACATTTGTCTATTCGCAGATTACACAAAATGTAAAAAAATATTTCGTTTATACCGTCAGTAGACAATAGGGATAATATATGGTAAAATAGTTTTGTTAATTCGTTGAAAAGAGAGGCTTTGCGCGGCGGCGCAAGGCTTTTTTAAATGGATTTTGAGGGCGATTTTGGAGCTTTGAAATATCGTTGAAAAAATTTTTTGAATTTTTTGAAAAAACACTTGCATTTTGGAAAGAAGTGTGGTAATATACATCTTGCGCTCGACAAAACGCAGCAGTCGGCGGTTGAGTGCAAGAACGATTGCATAGTCGGTGTTGATTGCGATGAGGGTCCACCCGTTCCCATCCCGAACACGGAAGTTAAGCTCATTTGCGCCGAAAATACTTGGCTGGAGACGGCCCGGGAAGATAGGTAACGCCGACACACAACCCACCTGATTTCAGGTGGGTTTTTCTTTTGCTTTAGCACTTTTTGTTTTTTATAAAGTAAAGTCTTCGGAATCCCCCAGTCAAAACCTACGGTTTTGCCAGTCCCCTTTAGACAAGGGGGCCATTATGGGAGGCTAAACGCTGGGTTTTTCTTTTTTATATTTTCTCTTTTCTTTTTGCTATAAATGTGTTATACTGTAACAGTAAGTATATATTCATTCTCATCTGTAATTCAAAGAGGCGTTGAAAATGCGTGACAAGTATGACGTATTGATCGTGGGTGCGGGTCTTTCGGGACTTTATGCCGCCTACAATCTTGACAGCAGAATAAATGCGCTTGTGGTCTGTAAACGCGATCTTCGGCTTTGCAACAGTAACCTGGCGCAGGGCGGTGTCGCCGCCGTGCTTGACACCGTAAACGACAGTTTCGACCTGCACATTGAGGACACTATGATCGCGGGTGGACGTGAAAACCGTCTTGAATCGGTTGAGGTACTTATTAAAGAAGGCCCCGACGACGTCCGTAAGATGATTGATCTGGGTGCCGAGTTCGACAAGGTTGACGGACATATTCACGCGACGTTGGAGGGCGGTCACTGCCGCCGCCGTATCGTTCACCACCGTGACACCACGGGTGAGGAGCTGATGCGTACCGTTATTGCCGCAACGCGCAACCTTCCCAACGTTGATATTGAGGAAAACACTTCATTGGCCTTTCTCGATGAGGCCAACAACGGTTACTACGCTTCGCTTTTGAAGGACGGCAAACTGCACACCGTTGCCGCTTCCTACGTTGTTATTGCGACGGGCGGTATCGGCCGCGTTTACAAATACACCACCAATTCGTCAATTGCCACGGGTGACGGTATTGCCATTGCCGCGTCACTCGGTGCAAGAATTGAGAATTTAAGTTATATTCAGTTTCATCCGACCGGCTTTGCGGGGGATAATTGCCGTGAGCGTTTCCTTATCAGCGAGGCGGTGCGCGGTGAGGGTGCCTATCTTGTCAACTGTCATCGCGAACGTTTTATGCACCGTTATGACGAGCGACTTGAATTGGCTCCGCGTGACGTTGTATCGCGCGGCATTATCCTGGAGTCGCGCCGAACGGGCAGTGACAGGTTTTATCTTGACATTACCCACCGAACTCCCGAATTTATCAAGGACCGTTTTCCTATGATACACGAGCGTTGTCTTTTGGAGGGAATTGATATAACCAAGGAGCTTATTCCCGTTTTCCCGACCCATCATTATCTGATGGGCGGTATCAACGTCGACCTCAATTCGAGGACGCGTATCAACCGTCTATATGCGGTGGGTGAGTGCGCTCACACGGGTGTTCACGGTAAGAACCGACTTGCATCCAACAGTCTTTTAGAGGCGCTTGTTTTTGGCCGACGTGCGGCCGAGGACATCAACCGTTGTTATAACGACACCAGCGTTTTCGGAAAAGTGCCCGAGCACTCGGTCGACGGTGCGCCCATGCCGACGGGAACGCGCACCTCGATAAGAAATATTATGCAGAAGTGCCATTTCGTTCTGCCCAATCCCGAAGCGGCGAGAAAATACCGCCCCGAGGTTGAGGAGATCGCGGTACGACTCAATAACAAGCGTTTTCAGATTACCAATGATTATCTCGAAGCACGTTCACTTGCCAACATTGCTTCGATAGTATTGAAGGAGGTCTTGCACAAATGATGCAGTTTTATATTGACGATATTATTAAAAAGGCCCTTTTGGAGGATATTAATTATATAGATATGGCGGCGGACAACCTCTTGCCCGACGGTCAAACTTCTACGGCTAAGTTTTTGGCCAAGGCCGACGGTATGCTTTGCGGTATCGACGTTGCGCTGAGAGTGTTTGAATTGCTGGGCAACTTCCGTATTGAAAAGTTTATGAACGACGGTGACAAGCTTAAAAAGGGCGATATTATTGCCGAGATCGAGGGCCCGACCAAGCTGTTGCTTAAAGGTGAGCGTACCGCACTGAACCTTATTCAGCATATGTCGGGTATTGCCACTATGACCAACGAGGCCGCCGAGCTTATAAAGGGCACCAACGCAACCGTTACCGATACGAGAAAGACTCTGCCCGGTCTTCGTGCTTTGCAGAAGTATGCAGTCACCTGTGGTGGAGGTAAGAATCACCGCTTTAATCTGTCGGATGCCGCAATGCTCAAGGATAATCATATTGACGCTTGTGGAAGTATCACCAAGGCGGTTGCCACCTTACGTGAGAAAATCGGTCACACCGTTAAAATCGAGGTTGAGACCCGTAATCTGGATGAGGTAAAAGAGGCCTTGGCAACCGGCTGTGAGATAATTATGCTCGACAATATGGATTGCGAGACCATGAAAAAGGCGGTCGAGATGACCAATGGCCGTGCGTTGTTTGAGGCTTCGGGCAACATTACCGCCGAGACTATCCGTCCCGTCGCCGAAACGGGTGTCGATATTATTTCCATTGGCGCACTGACCCATTCGGTCAAGGCATTTGACATTTCTTTGAAAATTTCGAAATAATTAAAAGTTTAAAGAACAAAAGAGAAGGGAGTGTTGTTATGAAACGCAAAGTGTGTATGATAATAACGCTGTTGGCGGCAATAATAATTATTGTAAATACCGTCTTTGCGGCAAGAGACGAGTTTGTCCGTGGTATGGATAATCTGCCTCAAGGCACCTTACTTCGTGAGGATATGACCAATCAGAATCTTGCCTTACAACACAACCGTTTTCTTGCGGTCTATCAGATTCCTGCGACCGATAACCATCCCGCCGCCATTCGTGTGACGGTGGCGCAAAAGGTCTATGCTGAGAATACCGACGTGTTGATCACCGACGATATCCGTACGATCTATTGGCAGATCGGCACAACGGCCAGTGCGATATACTGGTCGGAGGAGGACGAGAACATTGTTTACATCAACGACGTTCCCATAAACTATCTGACGGGGTCTTATGACTGCCGCGATTATAATGACTTTAAGTATAAACCGCTTGATAATGACAGTCAGTTTGACCGAAAATTTTAATTGATATTTATTTTAAAGGAGATAAAAATGAAAAAGATTATTTGCAAACGTGAGTACGATACCGAGGTTGCAACGCTTGTTAAAAGACATTCGGTAGGTCAGTTCGGTGACCCCGAGGGTTATGAAGAGTCACTTTATCAGATGCCCGACGGTAAGTTGTTCCTTTACGTAAACGGCGGTCCCGAGTCGATTTATAAAAAGGAAAACATCAAGAGCATCTCGAAAGAGAAGGCCGAAGTTTGGCTCAAAGAGCACGAATAAGTCAATTCAAAGAACCCGCCCCTGCGTTTTAAAACGCAGGGGCGGGTTTTTTGTTTTAAGGGTTAATTACTTAAGAAGGCTCTGGATGTATTCAAAGCTCTTTCTTGCAGAGTAATCGAGCGAATCGAAGCCCAGGGGCCAAGTATCCTGCTCGTAGCAGATGTGCTTAACGCCCGATGCTTCGGCAGCCTTGAGAGCGCCTTCGATATCAATGTTACCCTCGCCGCACTCGGTGATGAAGCCTTCGGTGTTGGTGCCGAATTTAAGTGCGCGGTCCTTAATGTGGAGAACGTCGCAACGGCCTGCCAGTTTTTCAATCCAACCGGTTACACTGACATAAGAGTTAGCCAACCAGCAGGTATCAAGAACGAATTTGACGTTGTTCTTATCGAAACCGTCTACCATATAGTCGATAACACGGTCACCGCCGGGGACCTTGCCGAACTCGTGGCTGTGGTGATGGTACGAGAACTTCATACCGTGAGCAGCCAGCTTTTCAGCCAATGCGTTAACCTTGTCGATATAAGCCATGACTTCAGCCTTGGTCTTGCCGTAAGCGCCGCTGCCGACACCTGCAGTATCGGTTCCGAGGGTCTTGTGAAGCTTGATGTACTCATCAAGATCATTGATATCTGCGGGGAAGCCGTAATGAGTACCAACACAGGTAAGACCTGCGTTCTTCATATGCTCTGCGAACTTCTCAACGTCACAGGGGAAAGCGCCTGCGGTCTGCACTTCTTTGAAGCCGATTTCGGCGAGGCGGTCGAAGGTGTATTTTACACCTGCTTCGTCGGTCATATGGTTTCTGACCGAGAAAAGCTGAATACCGATTTTGTCAAACATAAACAACACTCCTTTTATGTGTGAGGCTCGGGTTATATTCCCGAACTTGAATCTTGGTCGGATTTTAAAGGCTCCGACCTTGCCTTAATAAACTCAATTTTTGGCGTCGGCTTTTTTGTTGGCCTCGGCCTCGGCCTTGGCGGCGGCCTCAATGCGGTCGGTTCTAATACCGTTGGGCTTCTGATATACTCTGACCCAGTCGATCTCAAGGTTGATGGGCCAGGCGCATTCTTCGTCGTTGGCGGTAAGCTCGGTGAGATTGACACCACCGATGAAGTCGATATACATTTCGGTGCGAAGGTCCTTATACTTGTCGGCGGTCAGTTCGACCGTGCCGTAGGAAACACCGTCGAGGAAGAAACGGATGTATTCTTCAGTCCATTCAACGCCGTAGGTGTGGTATTCGTCCTGATTGGCAGGCTCACCGCTTAAGAAAGCACCCGAACGGTAGGTTTCAAACGACGGTTCCATCAGTTTGAGATAGTTGTTGTAATACGACTTTTTCTCCAAAGTACCGGCACTTGCAAACACCGAATCACCGCTGCCGTAGAGATTGAAGACGTCGATCTGCGAGATCTTGTCACCCTCGTCGTTCTGATTGGTGAGCAACATTTTGAGCCATACACCGTTGGCACAACGTGTTCTGATACGGGTTTCGATATATCCGTATTTAAAACTGAAGGCCTTTTCGGTGGTCATATGACCCGAAACGTAGCCGTCGTCACTCAAATAGGTCTTGATGACGGCATTCTTTCCGTCGGTCTTGACAGCCTTGGAGCTGAAGTTCATCAAATAGCCAAAGTCACCGAACGAGGTGATGGCACCGTTTTCAAGCGTCCACTGCTTGGTATCGAGACTGTCGGCATTGAACTCGTCGCAGTAAACGAGGGAATAGCCGTCGAAATAGTCGCCGCCTAAGGTGGTTATGCTACCCGTTTTGACATAGTTCGATTTAATGTGCAACGGTTCGGCAGTGATGGCTGCATTGCGAACCGAGGTCGTAAAGTCGGTAACCGCTTTGGTTGTGGCCTCGACCTGTCCTCCGCGTAAAATAAGCTTGGTGCTGTACTGCGCGATGGAATAACGCTTGGTGGCGAAGAACGAGGTTACATAGGTCTCGCCTCGGTTGGTTTCGCCTATAAGTATTTCATAGCGCGACTCTTCGGCGGCGTCGGTAACCAGTGGTATTCCCTCACCCGTGGCATCCTTGATGGCACGTACCAGCTTTTCGGCGGCCGAATATTCAATAAAGGTTGCGGCGGTCGGAACAACGACCGAATACTGAATGATATTTATATCATCAATGGTAACAACAGGGGTGTCGCGGCGGTCGCTTAAGTAAAGATAACTGAAATCTTCATTAAAGGTCTTGCCGAAACCGTTGTTCAGAAGTGAATTGAGAACATAGTTAAAGGCATCGTCACGGCCGAACTTTGACACCCAGTTGATGCTTAAGGTGTTATCGTAGCCGCGAAGCAGATAGTCGTAATAGTTATCCGAGCGGATGGCCTCCATAATTGCGATGGTTGCGGCTGACTCGTTATAGCTTGTGTTACCTAAAAGTATGATCTTCTGCTTACTGTCGGTGACGTTGAGCGTGTCGGGACATATCTGGAAGGTATAGGACGAGGAAGCCGACAAACGTTCCATAAAATCGACAAATGCGTCAATATCGCCGAAGCCTGCACTTGCACGGTAGACCAACAGATAGTCACAGTTTATTTCATCGACCGAGTCGATTATCATTTGATAGTTGCCTGATATGTAGCCGATATCGACCTTGTCACCCTTTTTCTTGCCGCAACCTGCAAAGGTCAGCGTGAAGATAACAAGCACCAGCACGAGGCTTAAAAGTTTTAAAAACTTACGGTTCAAAATAACACCTTCCAAAATCTGAAATTGTCACCGCGCCGAAAGCCGGGCGGTCACAATATATATTTAATATGATACATAATACTTCAAAACAATTTTACTATACAAAGCCCTTAGAGTCAAGCGGTTTATTGTGACAAGTTTGTTAAATATTGCATAAATTTCAAAAAAGAGACCGACGGCAATCTCACGCGGTGAGATTGCCGTCGGCATGAATTATTTTGCTATTTTTTGTGTTTCTAAAATTTCGCCGTTGGAGTCGGTGAACTGTACGGTGATTTCATTTTCACCGAAAACGTATCCGCAACCCGCAAAATAGTTTTCGCCGCAGGTGGCGCCGATAACAACATCACATGGCTGACCGTAATGGTCCTTGTCGCAACCGGGTTTGCGAACCTCCAAATCGTGAATATGTCCGCAAATCATGACGTGGGGTTTGACGTGCTCTTTAAGCAATTCGCACCACTCGGTATAAACATCGCCCTCAATGTCAAACGGAGGCTCCAACTTTTGTGAAAACGGATTGTGCGATACAACAACACGGGTTTTGACACCCTCGGCATTATAGGTACTGTCGGCATTTTCAATAAGCTGCTTCAAAACCTCGGTCTGACGGCGGCGGAAGTCCTTGCAATAAACGGTAAAGCCGTATTCGGGGCCAAAATCGTCTTTATCCTCACCGCAATCAAGCAAAATGCCCCAAATCGAACCTAAGCGGAAGGTGTAATAGGTATTACCGTGGAAATTAGGGGTGTATTCGGCAAATTTTTCGGCGAAATTACCTCGCATATCGTGGTTGCCTCTCGAAAATACAATGGGACATTCACCGTTGGTTATGCCGGAGCAAATCTCATAAATGTTTTTAAACTTTTCGGGGTTGCCCGAATGGTCGATAACGTCACCGTTTAAAATAAGAAAATCAATATCACCAAAAATCTTGGCTGCCTTAATAGGGGTTTCGATACGGTTATGAGCATCCGAAATGTGGTATGCTTTGGGCTCTTTCTCGGGCACGGGGCGGAAATTATAGGTAAACTCCTGCTCGGGTTCGGTTGTGGTGAAATAAGGCTTTCTTTCAATTAAAGGACGAACACAAACGGTGTATTCTTTAGCCTCGTTCAAGGCTTTTTGAGGCACGATACAACGGTGCAAATTGTTCTGAGAACGCATAATACCGTTGGACTCGTCGTAATAGTAACGGTCACCGACCTTGACGCGGAACACCGAGGGCTTTTCAACCTCGACCATTATCTGATAATCGTTTTCTACGGCAAATACCGCAGGGTTGGTTTTAAGCATTTGTGTTTCCTCCTTCGAGTTTATTCAAAAGGGCCTGACACCCTTCAAAAATATCGTTGTAACAGGTGGTAAAGTCACGGCTGTACCACGGGTCGGAAACATCGTCATTCCGCCCTGCAAACTCCAATAACTTGTGCACCTTGCCGTCGGGGTCACAGTGAATTATCCTCATAAGGTTGCGCAGGTTGTTGGAATCCATCACGATAAGCAGGTCATATTTTTCATAATCGGCACGGGTGACCTGAACGGCGGTTTTACCCGAACAATTGATCCCGTGTTTTTTTAATTCTTCGCGAGCAGGCGGATAAACAGGGTTGCCAATGTCGCCCCAAATTTCCTCGGTGCTGGTTGCAGAGGATTGAACAAAATATTTATCTTGGAGACAGTTTTTCTTAATGAGGTTTTTAAAAACAAATTCCGCCATCGGACTGCGACAGATATTGCCGTGGCAGATGAACATAATTTTGGTCATAATTAACTCCGACAATTGTTTGAAATTATTTTACAACGGTTTAATTTCAAGATATATACGAAATTATGTATTAAATCTTTGAAATTGTATACTTAAAGGAATTTTTAAATATTCTTTAACAGAGGGATGTTTGTTTTATTGTATTCTTTCACTTTTGTTTTTCTCTCCCTCCACCGCTGACGCGGTCCCCCTCCCTCGTCAGAGGGAGGTTCTTGAAATCTATAATACTTTGCTTATCCCTCGTCAGAGGGAGGTTCTTGAAATCTATAATACTTTGCTTATCCCTCGTCAGAGGGAGGTTCTTGAAATCTATAATACTTTGCTTATCCCTCGTCAGAGGTAGGTTCTTGAAATCATTTTTATTTATTGTGTGATTATATTTACAAAATGTATTTTAATACCAACTCAACTACCACAACGGCGGCGCAGGAGGAAAGAGCGACAATAAAAAGGTTACCGCTGATATATGCCACGATAAGGCCGATGACAAAGGCGGCTAGTCCCGACCAGATGTTTTCAGTGGTTTCCAGCACGGCAGGGAAGGTCATAACCGCCAACGTGACGTAGGGGACATAGTACAAAAATGACCGTATAAACCGACTTTTTATGGGCTTTCTCAAAAGGGTCAACGGTAAAACGCGGATGGCATAGGTCACGACAAACGCAACCAAAATGTAAAGAACAGCTTTATTCATTGCATTCGTCCTCCTCAACTTTAACCGGGAAGAGAAGCGCCGCAACGGTTGAAATGGCCACCGTCAGAATTATTATCATAGTGCCGTTGGGAATATTTTTTATAAACGGAATAACGGTTGTCAGAAAACTTAATATAAACGAAATTGCGATAACGCCCATAATAATGAGATTTCTCTTGGCTTCGGGAACGATGATGGCCATAAACATACCGTAAAGGCTGACGCTCAAAGCGGCAACGGCAAGTGGTGGCAGAATACTTCCGACCGCAACACCCAAAACGGTACCTAAAGACCAGCAGGGGACGGCCACGGCCATCATACCGAAATAATACCAATGGCTGACCTTCTCCGGTCGGGCAATGGAGGCGCCGAACATTTCATCGGTCACGGCAACACCTATCAAAAGGCGTTGCGGCAGTTTTGTTTTGGGCGATAACTTTTGGCTCAAAGCACACGACATAAGGAGATAGCGGGCATTGGCCACAAGCTCCATTATGGCGACCTCAAGATATCCCGCTCCTGATGCAATAAGGGTGAAAAGGGCATACTCACCTGCCGAAGCATTGAGCAAAAGACTTGCAAAGCCTGCCTGTAAAGCAGTCAATCCGGCGTTTTTAGCCGAGATGCCGAGCGAAAACGCCACGGCAAAATAGCCTAATCCAATAGGGATGCCTATTTTGGCACCGTTTAAAAATGTAAGTTTTTTATTCATAAGGCAAACGCCACCCCATATTTTGAAGCAAAAGGACAAATTTTTACATATACACTATACCACAACAGTTTTGTTATTACAAGGCGGAGTTTAACCGTTAACAGGTGCATTTGGATTTAAAAGTTGGTTTGTAATGGTAAAAATGTTGGTTTAACGGAGAGTTTTGGGGCAAAGTATGTATATAATGTTAATTTTTTAACTTATGGCAAATTTTTCGGTTTTTTCGCTTGACGGATTGCAACAATTCATATATAATGTCAGTTGTAGAAATTTGGCTTTTGTTTTGAAGTCAAGCACCACAAAAATAAACGAATGGAGAATTATCATGACAAAGAATCCTACAGTTCTTAAGTGGCTGAAAGACATGGAAGAGCTCCTTACTCCCGATAAGGTTGTTTGGATCGACGGTTCGGCCGAACAGACCGAAGAGATGAGAGCACTTGCCGTTGAACTCGGCGAGCTTATCAAGCTCAACCAGGAAAAGCTTCCCGATTGCTATCTGCACAGAACCAAGCAGAACGACGTTGCTCGTGTTGAGGACAGAACCTTCATCTGCTCCAAGAAGCAGGAGAACGCAGGTCCCACCAACAACTGGTGCGATCCCGACGAAATGTACAAGAAGTTGTACGACATTGCCCGTGGTTCTTACAAGGGCAAGACTATGTATATCATTCCTTTCTCTATGGGCCCCATCGGCTCTCCTCTCGCCAAGATTGGTGTTGAGGTTACCGACTCGGTTTATGTTGTTCTCAATATGCTCATCATGACCAGAGTCAGCCCCAAGGTTATGGAAGTTCTTGGCGACTCTGACGACTGGGTACGTTGCTTGCACTCTCGTTGCGACATCGACCCCGAAAAGAGATACATCTGCCAGTTCCCCGAAGACAACACCATTATCTCGGTTAACTCCGGTTACGGCGGAAACGTTCTTCTCGGTAAGAAGTGCTTCGCACTCCGTATCGCTTCCTATCAGGGTTGGAAGGAAGGCTGGATGGCAGAGCATATGCTCATC
>JAGBXM010000032.1 GCA_017629275.1 Clostridia bacterium | reverse complement strand
TTAATAACGCCAACACGGAAACCGTGCGGATTTACTTTCTGGCCCATAACTTAAACCTCCTTCTTAGTCTTCACGCTCTCTGAGAACCAGAGTTACGTGAGATGTTCTCTTCAGGATGCGATGTGCACGTCCATGGTCCTTAGCGCGGATTCTCTTGAGAATCGGGCCGGGGCCTACGAAGCACTCAGCTACATAGAGCTTGGATACATCCATCTGATGATTGTTTTGTGCATTAGCAATTGCTGATGCAAGCAGTTTTTCAAGATACTCGCAAGCGGCCTTCGGTGTAAACCTAAGAATAGCCATGGCTTTGTCAGCGTCCTGATTACGGATAAGATCGAGGACGATCTGCACCTTGCGAGGTGATATGCGGGCATATCTGAGTGTTGCCCTTGCTTCCATAGTCATACTCTCCTTTCGACCGCTTACTTCGTTGTCTTTGCGCCGGCATGACCTTTAAAGGTTCTGGTCGGAGCAAATTCACCGAATTTATGACCTACCATGTCTTCGGTAACGTATACCGGAACATGTTTTCTGCCGTCATGAACAGCCACCGTATGTCCGACGAAATCGGGGAAAATAGTGGAGGAACGGCTCCAGGTCTTTAATACACGCTTTTCACCGGCTGCATTCATTTCCTGTACTCTTTTCAAAAGCACGGGCTGAATGTAGGGGCCTTTTTTAACGCTTCTTCCCATTGTTCTTTCTCCTTTCGTCGATTACTTGGCATTACGACGCTTGACAATGTACTTGTCAGTCTGTTTATGCTTCTGGCGGGTCTTGTAACCCAAGGTGGGTTTACCCCAAGGTGTAACAGGACCGGAACGTCCGATAGGTGCACGTCCCTCACCACCACCGTGGGGGTGATCACACGGGTTCATGACAGAACCGCGGACGGTAGGACGCCAACCCATGTGGCGCTTACGACCTGCTTTACCGATGTTAACATTCTCGTGCTCGGGGTTGGAAACGCTGCCGACGGTTGCCATGCAATTAGCAGGAACGTTACGGAGCTCGCCGGAAGGAAGTCTCAACAGAGCCATTCCGTTTTCCTTAGCCATGAGCTGAGCCATGTTACCGGCCGAACGGGCAAGCTGTGCGCCCTTGCCGGGGTAAAGTTCAACGTTGTGAACGATGGTACCAACGGGGATATCGGAAAGCTTCAGTGCATTACCGGGCTTGATATCTGCGTCGGGACCCGAAACGATCTTATCGCCGACCTTGAGATCCTGAGGAGCGATGATGTAACGCTTCTCACCGTCCTCGTACTGAACGAGTGCAATAAATGCGGAACGGTTGGGATCGTACTCGAGGGTCATAACCTCGGCGGGAATGCCGATCTTATCACGCTTGAAGTCGATGATACGGTACTTGATTCTGTTACCGCCGCCGTGATGACGAACGGTGATGCGGCCATAACTGTTACGGCCTGCATGCTTCTTAATTACGCCCAACAAGCTCTTCTCGGGAGCAACCTTGGAAAGAACGGAGTAGTCCATAACGGTCATACCACGTCTACCGTTGGTAGTGGGCTTGTAATGTTTGATAGCCATTTTAAGTTTCACTCTCCTGTATAAGCTTAGCGGAGTTCATACTCCATACATTGCTTTCTATCGTTCTGATGAGATTACATCAAGCCGTCGAAGAACTCGATGGTCTTGGAATCTGCCTTAAGGGTAACGACTGCCTTTTTCCAAGCAGCGGTGTAACCCTCGTAACGGCCCATGCGACGCTTACGGCCGCGGACGTTAACGGTGTTGACCTTTTCTACCTTAACACCGAAGAGCTCTTCACAAGCACGTGCGATGTCGATCTTGGTAGCGTCATTTGCTACTTTGAAGGTGTACTTCTTTTCAGCAAAACCGGTCATGGAACGCTCGGTAACTACCGGAGCAAGAATAATGTCCTGAGCTGCTTTCATTATGCGTATACCTCCTCGATAGTCTTGACGGCATCCTTAACGATGACCAAAGTGTCGGCATTGAGGATGTCATAGGTGTTGATGGTGTTGACCTGTGCGGTCTTAACGCCGGGGATGTTAGCAGCACTCTTGATAACGTTAGCCTCGGTCGAAGCGAGAACGATAAGAGTCTTCTTGCCGACGTTGAGAGCCTTCAGGCACTCAACAACAGTCTTGGTCTTGTAGCCTTCAACGGTGAGGGCGTCAAGAACGATAAGGGATTCGGTGAGAACCTTATCGGAAAGAGCCGACTTCAGAGCCAACTGTCTTTCCTTCTTGTTGATGGTGTAGTAGTAATCTCTGGGCTTGGGACCGAGAGCGATACCACCGTGTCTCCACTGGGGAGCGCGGGTAGAACCCTGTCTTGCATGGCCTGTACCCTTCTGTCTCCAGGGCTTCTTGCCGCCGCCGGAAACTTCGGAGCGGGTCAATGTCGACTGTGTGCCCTGACGCTGATTAGCGAGGAAGTTCACAACAGCCATGTGCATAACGGCCTCGTTGGGCTCAACACCGAAAACAGCTGCGCTCAATTCGATATCGGAAACCTTATTACCGGCCATATCCTTAACTGCAACAATAGGCATTTTCCTTCACTCCTTCCTTAAGCTTTAACGCTGTCGAAAACAACTACGATCGAGCCCTTGGGACCGGGAACGGCGCCCTTAACTGCGATGATATTGTTTTCTGCGTCAACCTTGACTACCTCAAGGTTCTGAACTGTAACGCGCTCTGCACCGAGGTGACCGGCCATCTTCTTGCCTTTGAAAATTCTGGCAGGGTCGATAACACCCAAAGAACCGCCGTGGCGGTGAACAGGGCCGGTACCGTGAGTCTCTTTGAGTCTCGCGAAGTTCCAGCGCTTGATTACGCCGGCGTAGCCCTTACCTTTGCTGGTGCCTCTTACGTCAACTTTGTCGCCCTCTGCGAAAACGTCAGCCTTGATGATGTCGCCTACGTTGTAAGCGCCGCAGTCATCAAATCTGAACTCGCGGAGAACCTTCTTGGGAGCAACGTCGCCTTTTGCGAAGTGTCCCTTCATAGGTTTGTTAACCTTGTGTGCCTTCAGGTCGCCGAAGCCTACCTGAATTGCGTCGTAACCGTCGTTCTCAGCGGTCTTCTTCTGGCTGATGGCACAGGGGCCTGCCTCGATGACCGTTACCGGAACAACGTTACCGTTTGCGTCAAAAAGCTGGGTCATGCCAAGCTTCTTGCCTACGATACCTTTTTGCATCTTTATTTCCTCCTGATTTGGTTATTGGTTGACATTTCTGCCAACGTGACCTGCTGGGTTAAAATTAGAGTTTAATCTCGATTTCAACGCCGGCGGGGAGCTCAAGACCGGTCAGAGCCTCAACAGTTTTGTTGGAAGGTCTGAGAATGTCGATAAGCCTTTTGTGGGTTCTGCTCTCAAACTGCTCACGGCTGTCCTTATATTTGTGGACTGCACGAAGAATGGTTACGACTTCCTTCTCGGTCGGGAGCGGTACGGGACCCGAAACTCTTGCGCCGGTGCGCTTAGCGGTTTCAATGATCTTCTCCGAAGCCTGATCGATAAGAGCGTGATCGTAGCTCTTCAGTCTGATTCTGATTTTCTCCTTTACTGCCATTGTGACTTTCGCCTCCTTGTAAAATTTGGCGGGCAACGCCGCTTTGTCTGCAATGTTTACATTGTGCCGGGTGTTTCATCCCTGTCCAATATAAAATCCGGATCGAAGCAACCGTTTGCTTTCAATCCGGGGCCGACATCGGCGTTTTTGCTTTGAAGTAACAAAGCAACGCAAGATTCTTGTCGCCCGGTTTAAAATCGGACATACTCCGCGGAAATTTCCCAACTCGAGGTTGGCCACCTCCCGCATCAACGCATATCTGCACATCACATGCCCAAGTATTGTAACACACGTAAACCCTTATGTCAAGTATTTTTTTAAAATATTTTCCGCTTTTTTGCTCCCTGAAAACCGCCACAAAATCTTGTGGTTTGATGCGGATACCACCCAATATTTTCTACTTAAAATCTTGACTTCGCACACGCCTATATATATAATGTAAGAAAACAGCAAAAAACGAGGCGTTTTTATGAACAAAAAAGTTGGTTTATCAATCGGCAGCCTTCAGGCAAACTTCGGCTTTCCCTTGGCTTTGGATAAGGCCAAGGAGACCGGATGCGATACAGTTGACATCAGCCTGGAGGCCCGTGACTACCGCCGCGAGGGCGATAAATACTCTATGTCCGATGAGGAAATAGTGGCTTATTACTCCGAGATCGGCCGCCACGCAAAGAAGATCGGCATTGAAATTTCGCAAACCCACGGCCGAATCAGAGGCTATTCTCTTGACGAGGAAGAAAACAAAGCCGTTTTGAAAAACGCAAGGCTTGACTGTATGGTCACCGCCGCCTTGGGTGCGCCCGTCACCGTTATGCATATTTGTGCAACGGGTCGTGTCGGCCCCGACTATCCTGCCGACAAAATGCGTGAGCTTGGCTTCAGAATGTTTGCCGACATTCTCCCCTTTGCCAAAGAATTTGGTGTTAATGTTGCACTTGAGACCTTTGGTGATTCACCGAAATACGGATGTTGCGACTTCTTCGGCGACCCCAACGAGTTGTTTGCTGTTTTCAACCGTCTAAAGAACGAAACACCTTACGGCGACTACGTTTCCATCTGTGTTGACACCGGTCACAGCAATAAGGCAAGCCGCTTCGGTCATCCCAAGCCGGCCGACGCCATCCGTCTGTTCGGCAACAACATCTCCACCCTGCACCTCAATGACAACGACACTCTTACCGATCAACACAAGCCTCCGAGAACCGGCTGTATTGATTGGGTCGACGTTATGGCGGCTTTAAAAGAGGTCGGATACAACGGCGTTTATAATATGGAAATCAGTCTCGGTTGCTTCGGCAAGGAGCTTTACCTTGACACCGCCGCATTATCGAACAAAATAATGAAAGATATGCTAAAGGAAGCAGAGAAAGAGGAATAATATGCTTTACATCATATACGGACTTACCACTGTTTTAAGAAAAGCGACCTGTGACTTTTTTGACACCGCAGGTATCGAACACGTTGAAAAGCTGACCTTTGAAACCAAGGACGTCAAGGTTCAACCGACCGACGGACGTCTAAACCGTGCCGACAGTGAGGAAACTGTAAGACAGTGCGACTACGTCTATGAAAACCACGGTCGTGTTGTCGGTTTCACCGCCGATCAGATAGAGGCCGCCGTAACGGGTAAAACCGACGCTTATCTGACCTTCTCAACGGGCGATCTGTCATTCTTGCGTGAAATAAAGAACGCTTACGGTGACCACGTTACTTCCATTTATATCTTCACCGAGGAAAAGGCGCTTGAAACCATTACCAACGCCATCGATGCTCCCGAAGAACAAAAACGTGAACGTCTGAATCTCGGCAGAATAATCAAGGAATGCTATCTTACCGAACGTGAGCTTTTCGACGAAACGGTCATTTTCAGCGGTGAAAATACCACCTTTGACATATCCTCATTAAGTACTCAGTATGCCACGATATTGGCAAAATATAAGGAGCGCGAAAGCAAACTCCCTCCCCTGCCTTACAAGGGCAACGACCCTTATATTTTCGTCAGTTATTCGCGCAAAGATACCGAAACCGTCATACCGCTTCTCAACAAACTTAATCAGATGGGTTGCCGCATCTGGTACGACAAAGGTATAAAAGGCGGAGAAAACTGGATGACGACACTCGCTATGAAGATTCGCGGTTGCTCACAGTATCTTCTGTTTTCGTCCGAAAACTCCACCAAATCGGTATGGACCAAACGCGAGGCTCGAAAAGCCACCAAAACCGATGATATCGAGATTCTCACCGTCCGTATGGACGATGCTCATTTCGACGAAGGTATCGAATGGGTGCTTGAAGATTATCAACAGCTTTTCTTGAATGACGAAGATTTCGAAAAAGAACTTTTCGCAAGTATTTCGGAAGACGTTATCGACAAATAAATCGCCAAACAAAAAAACGTGACAGTCAACAGTCGGTGTTGATTGTCACGTTTTCACTTAATCTTCAATGGTAAACTTGAACTTTTTATTCTTTTTGCGACGGTGAGGACCGTCCTTTTTGGCGGCACCCTTAGCGTCTGCCTTTTGCGGCTTGGGATATTTCTTGTTAAACCAGATATTTACAAATACAAGTGCCGCAACGCAAATCAAAGCAAGTAAAATGGGAATCCAGATCACCTTATAGATGTTTTCGGCAACCGTGGTAGCCTTGCCCTGGAAGAAGTTTGTGTCGGAGTCATCATCCTCAACATAGCCTTCCGAAACCAATCCGTCACCCGAAGCGGTACCCGATGAGGTTGAAGCATTCTGCGAAGCCAACTGATCCCCATCCTGGTCTATAAAATTGTTACCGCCCTGACCGGTGCTTTGAATCGGTCGGTTAACTTTGGACGAAGTAGTGCCGCTTGAGGTATTCTCGGTGCCGCTTGAAATCTCACTACCGCTGTTTGTCTGTCCGGCACTTGTCGAATCGGCGCTCGAACCACCATCCGACACGTCATCCCCCGACGAAGTGTCGGAAGCTATGCCGCTTGTAACATCGGAACTCGAACCCGACTGAACCTCACCAGAACTGTTCGACGAAGCATTTGAAGAGTTTCCGCCCGACGAGCCGCCCAAGTCAGACGAGGCCGAAGCCGTCGACGAAGCACCGCTTGAGGGGACTGAACCCAGTGAGCCTTGCTCGGTAGCCGAAACACTCATAGCCAATGCGGTAAGCAGCGACATACAAAGTATGACAGCCAAAACCGCAACCCATCTTTTTTTCATTAAACTCAGATCCTTTTAAAAGAATAACGCCGCAACATCAGTATGCCTTGCCCCAGTAAACCAGCTTTTTGGCAGGTTTGCCACAGCATACACAATTGCCTTCAATATTGTCCTGCTGACCCAAAGGCATACAACGTGAAGTAACACCTGCAACCTCTTTTAGTTTATCCTCGCACTCGCGGTCCATACACCACAAAGCCTTGATAAATCCGGGTTTCGAGTCAGCGGTCTCCTTCATTTCATCAAGAGTTTGAGCGGTATAGGTCATATTTTCACGACGTTCAAGTGCCTTTTGGAACATCGAAGCCGAAATATCCTCGAGCAGCTTATCGATGGTCTCCTCAATGCCGTCAAGCGATACAAAAATCTTCTCGGCGGTATCACGACGAACGAGAACGCACTGATTCTTCTCAATATCCTTGGGACCGATCTCAAGGCGGACGGGGACACCCTTCATCTCATACTCGGCGAACTTCCAACCGGGAGACTGTTCGCTGACATCGATACCCGCTCTGAACTTCTTGCGTAAGTTCTCATAAACTTCGGTCGCCTTTTCAATTACGCCTTCCTTATGCTGTGCAATGGGAACAACCATTACCTGCTTGGGAGCAACTGCAGGGGGCAAAATAAGACCGTTGTCGTCACCGTGAGTCATAATAACCGCGCCGATAAGACGTGTTGTCATACCCCACGAGGTCTGATGCGGAGTTGCCAGCTTGTTGTCCTTATCGGCATACTGAATGCCGAAAGCCTTGGCAAAGCCGTCGCCGAAGAAGTGCGAGGTACCGCTCTGCAAAGCCTTACCGTCGTGCATCAGAGCCTCGATAGTATAGGTCTCAACAGCACCTGCAAAACGCTCTTTTTCGGTTTTGATACCCTTGACAACAGGGATGCACAGATACTTTTCACAGAACTCGGCATATACGTCCAACATCCTGACCGTCTCGGCCTGAGCCTCTTCGGCAGTAGCGTGGATGGTATGACCCTCCTGCCACAAAAATTCTCTCGAACGCAGGAAAGGACGGGTAGTCTTTTCCCAACGCACAACCGACACCCACTGGTTATAGAGCTTCGGCAGGTCACGCCAGGAGTGGATGATATTTTTATAATGATCGCAGAAAAGGGTCTCAGAGGTCGGTCTTACGCAAAGACGCTCCTCCAACTTTTCACTGCCGCCGTGGGTAACCCAGGCAACCTCGGGAGCAAAGCCCTCAACGTGATCCTTTTCTTTCTGCAAAAGACTTTCGGGAATAAACATCGGCATACAAACGTTCTCGTGTCCCGTTTCCTTGAACATTCCGTCAAGGATGTGCTGAATGTTTTCCCAGATAGCGTAGCCGTAAGGTCTGATGACCATACAACCCTTAACACTTGTGTAGTCAATAAGCTCGGACTTTATGCACACGTCGGTATACCATTGTGCGAAATCGTCCTCCATAGATGTAATTTCTTTAACTAACTTTTCTTTAGCCAATTTACTCACCATTTCCCGACAAAATCGTCGTTAATAAAACATATTTAGTACATTATACTGCATACGGACAAATTTTTCAATAGATATTTTAATATTGAAAAAATCAATAAATAAAAACAATACAACGCGGTGGCAAATACCACCGCGCTGTTTACAAGCCGAAACAAAATTATTTCATATTCTCGATGTAGTTTACAACGTCACCGACGGTCTTGATGTTCTCAACCTCGGTATCGGGAACCTCAACCTTAAACTCATCCTCGATTGCCATAATGATATCTACGATATCAAGACTGTCTGCACCGAGGTCTTCGATGATATTGGTCTCCATAGTGATGTCTTCCTCTTCAGCCTTAAACTGTGCGCTGAGGATCTTAACTAACTTTTCGAAAATTTTGGACTCCATAATAAATTTCCTCCTTAAATGTTATGGACGAACTTAACAAACTGTGTTATAATGCAATTGCAATTTACACAAGTTTTCCGTTTTTATATTCTACGATTTAATATAATATGTTGCCAAAGCCGATTTGTCAATAGAAAATTCAATTTTTTTACTTCAGAGGTAATTTTATGATACAAAAATTCGCCGTTATCGGTCACCCGATAGGCCATACAATGTCACCCTTCATCCACAAAAATCTGTTTGCGCTACAAAATATTGACGTTGAATATTTTACACTTGATATCGACCCTGAAAAGTTATCGCTCGAAATGAACGGGACCTTGAGTCAGCTTAACGGTTTTAACGTAACTATTCCCCACAAAGAGACTATTATACCTCTGCTCGACTCGGTCGACGGTTCGGCCTTGAAATACAACGCCGTCAACTGTGTTCTCATCAAAAACGGAAAATCCTACGGTTGCAGCACCGATGCCTACGGCTTTACCAAGGCACTTGAAGCCAACGGTGTCAGCCTTTCGGGCAAAGTTCTGGTATTGGGCGCAGGCGGTGCGGCGAGAACCCTTGCACGCGAAGCCGCCGACCGCGGATGCCACGTCACTTTATCCGTCAGAGAAAGCGGCATAAAAAAAGCCGAACATTTAAAAAAATGGCTTTGCGACAACGGCGGTACCGCCAATATCTGCACACTCGGTCAAATAGATGGCGAATACGACCTGCTCATAAACGCCACACCCGTGGGAATGTATCCCAACCCCGATGCAAGTCCCATAACCGAACAACAGTTAAAGCAATGCAAGGCGGTTTTTGATGCCGTTTATAACCCCGAAAAAACATTGTTGCTGAAAACTGCCGAACAAAACAACATAAAAACCGTGGGCGGTATGGCAATGTTGGTCTGGCAGGCCGTCAAAGCACACGAATTCTGGTACGGTGCCGAATTCGACCCCAAAGACATCAAAAATATAATCACCGAAGCCAACCGCGAAATGGAGAAAATCTTTTATGCAAAATAATATTGTTCTCTGCGGTTTTATGGGTTGCGGTAAGTCTACCGTCGGCAAACTTCTCGCCAACCGACTCAATTTCACCTTTTGCGACAGTGATTTTAGTATCGAACAGCGCGAAGGTTGCAGCATCAGTGAAATATTTTCGCGCCACGGCGAGGAACATTTCCGCGCCACGGAAAAGGAAGTTGTAAAAGAGCTGTCAGCCCAAAAAGGACTGGTCATAGCCACGGGCGGCGGTGTCGTTATAAACCCCGATAATGCCGAAAATTTACGCAAAACAGGACTGGTCATTTTCCTCGACGTAACCCCCGAAACGGTATTGAAGCGTCTCGAAGGTGACACTACCCGTCCGTTGCTTATGCGCGACGATAAGGAAACTGCGGTACGTGAACTTTTAAACTGCCGCAAACCCATCTACAAAACCGCCGCGCACTTCACCGTCGATGCCAACCACGAAGCTCAAAAGACGGTTGAAGAAATCATCGGTCTGTATCGCTCCGATTCCCTTTGAAATCTTGACATATTATATCAGTTGTAGTAAAATATTATGATAGTTTAATAAGTTTTTCCTAAAGAAGGTTCCCATTATGATAGTTATTCTCAAAAGCGACGTGACCAAAGAACAGGTTGCCGAATTCGCTGACGTAATCAAGAAAAAATACAGCGTTGACGTTCACACTTCGTTTGGTGAACAGTCGACCGTTTTAGGGTTGGTCGGTGACACTAAGGCCGTCGATATTGATTCTATTTCGGCCTTTTCGGTCGTTGAAACAGTTCACCGTGTTCAGGAACCGTATAAAAAGGTTAACCGCAAATTCCACCCTGACGACACCGTGATAGACGTCAACGGTTATAAAATCGGCGGCGGTGAACTGCAGATAATGGCGGGCCCCTGTTCGGTAGAATCCAAGGAACAGATCATCGGCATTGCCGAATCGGTGCAAAAAAGCGGTGCCAACTTCCTTCGCGGCGGTGCATTCAAGCCGCGCACCTCACCCTACGCTTTCCAGGGTCTTCGTGCTACCGGCCTCGACCTTTTGAAGGAGGCCAAAAATGCCACAGGTATGCCCATCGTCACCGAGATAATGAGTGCCGACCATATTGAACTTTTCGAGGATGTCGACGTCATTCAGGTCGGTGCAAGAAATATGCAGAACTTCGAACTGCTCAAGGAGTTGGGCCATTGCAATAAGCCCATTCTTTTAAAGCGCGGACTCGCCAACACCATTGAAGAAACTCTGATGAGCGCCGAATATATTATGAGTGGCGGCAATGAGAATATCATTCTCTGTGAGCGCGGCATCCGTACCTATGAGACCTTTACACGCAACACGCTCGACGTGTCGGCGGTTCCCATCTTCAAAAAACTGTCTCACCTGCCCGTCGTTGTCGACCCCTCACACGCTTCGGGCATCACCTGGTTGGTCGAGCCGTTATCTTTGGCCGCCGTTGCCGCAGGTGCCGACGGTCTGATGATAGAGGTTCATAACGATCCTCCCCACGCATTGTCGGACGGTGCACAGTCGGTCACCCCCGAACAGTTTGCACGTTTGTCGGACAAGATACTGACCATGTCCCACGCAATGAAGAGTATTTGCTAATCTAATCTTTCAGGAGATGACTTTATGTCAGCCAAAATCATTTCGGTCAAAAGCCCCAAGGCTTATGATATAATCATTCAAAACGGTCAGCTTGACCGTTCGGGTGAACTTATAAAATCTGTTGCCAAGGGTAACAACTGCCTTGTTGTAACCGATACCAACGTCGAGCCGTTATACCTCGACCGTGTCGTTCATTCGTTGGAATCGTCAGGCTTCAACGTATCAAGCTACGTTTTCCCCGCAGGTGAAGAAAGCAAGACCTTCCGCACCGTTGAAAATATGCTGGGAGCCTTTGTTTCGGCAGGACTCACCCGTTCCGACTTTGCGGTCGCTTTGGGCGGCGGTGTGACGGGCGACCTCACAGGCTTTGCCGCCTCGATTTATCAGCGCGGCATCGACTACATCGGAATTCCCACCACCCTTTTAGCACAGATCGACTCATCGGTCGGCGGCAAAACGGGTTGCGATCTTGTATACGGCAAAAATCTCGCAGGTGCTTTCCACGCGCCCAAAATGGTTATTATCGACCCCGACTGTCTCGACACCTTGGACGAAAAAGCCTATAGTGACGGACTTGCCGAGGCCATAAAATACGGCGTTATCAAATCCGAAAGGCTTTTCAACCGTCTGCTCCAAGACGACGCACACAACTTTATAAACGAGCTTATTGAAGAGTGCGTTTCTATCAAGCGTGACATCACCGAAAACGATTTTTATGAGAGCGGTGAAAGAATGCTGCTCAACTTCGGTCACACCATCGGACATTCCATAGAAAAGTATTACGACTTCAAACACATCACCCACGGCGAAGCCGTCGGTATCGGTATGGTTATTATGACCCGTGCCGCCGAGACTGCAGGTGAATGTGAGGCAGGTGTTGCCGAACTTATCATCCGCTGTCTGCACAACTACAAGCTCCCTGCCACCACAGGAATAGAGCCCGAAAAGCTTTGCGCGGGTGCTTTGAACGATAAAAAGCGCCGCGGCAAGGATATAAAAATAGTTATCCCCAAAAAGATCGGCACCTGCACAGTCAAAACCTTGCCTGCCGATGACCTTTCCAAATATATCGGTGGCAATAAATGAAGGCCGTAATCGTTCCCCATTCCTTAAACGGCACCGTCACAGCACCTCCGTCAAAATCAGCGGGGCACCGCAGTCTTATCTGTGCGGCTTTGTCCGATAAACCCGTTACCGTTTTCAACTGCGGTGAGTCGGACGATATGACCGCCACCATCAACACACTTCGCGCTTTGGGTGCCGACATTACCCGAAAGGGGCTTGACGTCTACGTAAATCCGTGCAGAAAAAACAACCGTAACGTAGAACTCGATTGCAACGAATCGGGCTCGACCGCACGTTTTATGATACCCGTTGCCTGTGCTTTGGGTGCCGAAAACATAACCGTCACGGGTCACGGACGATTGCCTGAGCGTCCTTTTGACACCATTGTCGACGTGTTGCGTCAAAACGGTATCACCTGCTCTGACACAAAGCTTCCCATGACCGTTTCGGGTCAACTGAAATCGGGGAATTTTTCACTCCCCGGTAATATCAGTTCGCAGTATATCAGCGGACTTTTACTTGCACTTTCCATCATTGAAGGCGACAGCAGAATAAATCTGACAAGCGAACTGCAGTCACGCGATTACGTAATGATGACAATCAATGAACTTCGCTGCTTCGGCGCCGAAATAACGGTCGGTGACAGCTTCTTTGAGATCAAAGGCAAAGAAGCGCTTACCGCTTGTGACCGCACCGTCGAGGGCGACTGGTCGCAGGCCGCATTCCATTTATCGGCGGGTGCTGTCGGCGGCGACATTACCGTCAACGGCTTGGACCAAAACACCCTTCAGGGCGACAGCGCCATCGTCGACCTTTTAAGGCAGTTCGGCGCCGAAATACACATTGAAAACAACTCGGTGCGCGTAAAAAAAGCACCGCTTCACGGCATAACCGTTGATGCCTCGCAGATTCCCGACCTTGTGCCCATTTTGGCGGTCACCGCCGCATTTGCCGACGGTACCACCGCCATAACCAATGCCGAACGTCTGCGCATAAAAGAAAGCGACCGTCTCCTTGAAACGGCTGTAAGACTCCGTGCCTTCGGCATCGACGTCACCGAAACAGACGACGGACTTATTATAAAGGGCGGCCAACCTCAAGGTGCCGATGTGACCTCGGCTAATGACCACCGCATCGTCATGGCATTTTCGGTAATGGCGGCATATTCAGACGGCACATCCTCTATCGACGGATGTCAGGCCATCAACAAATCATACCCCTTGTTCTTTAACGATTTTTCTTCTCTCGGAGGCGAGTGTAATGTCATCGGCAATAGGAACTAAATTCAAAACAACGGTTTTCGGTGAAAGCCATGGACCTGCCATCGGTGCCGTTATCGATGCACCGCCCGCAGGCTATGAGATTGATTTTGACGAAATAACCGTTCAGATGGAACGTCGCGCTCCGGGTAAAGACCCCACCGCCACCGCGCGTAAAGAGGCCGACGCGCCCGAATTTCTGTCGGGACTTTTAGACGGCGTCACCACCGGCGC
>JAGBXM010000003.1 GCA_017629275.1 Clostridia bacterium | reverse complement strand
CGCTTCGTCAACTGTGAAGGCCACCTCGACGGCGAATATGCCGAAATAGATACAACCCTTTACCCCTTCGAATTCCTCGGAATAGAAATCAAAAAATAATAACAGAGTGAGCGCTCAAACAGAACGCTCACTTTTTGTTTTCTCGGTTGGTTGACAGTAATTCTTTCTTATTGTATAATATATAAAATATTCCAAATTTTAAAACGGAGTGCGTTATGATAATTTTTGACAGAAGTTGTAACACCTTTTCGCTCAACACAAAAAACACGACCTATCAGATGAAGGTCTCCGAGCACGGACATCTGCTCCACCTCTATTACGGTGAAAGAATGACCGACCCCGACGTTTCCTACGTCATCCCCAAGGTCATCCGCAGTCACGAGTCCAACCCGTTTGAAGCAGGTGAGGACCGCATATATTCACTCTGCGCCTATCCGCAGGAGTTCTCCTCGGCCGACGCAGGTGACTATCGCATTTCCTCCATTGAACCCGTAAACTCGGATGGAAGCTATGCCTTTGTCGGCAAATACAAATCTCATAAGATCTATGACGGCAAATACCGTCTTCGCACCCTGCCGACCATTTTTGCCGCCGAAAACGAGGACGTTCAGACACTTGAAATCGAACTTGAGGACGCCGTAACGGGCGCTTCGGTCACCCTTTTATACGGCGTATTCTACGATAAGGACGTTATAACCCGTGCCGCCGTGTTTAAAAACGGCTCGACGGGTGATATCCGCCTCGAAAAATTTATGTCAATGAGCATAGACTTTATGACGTGTGACTACGACCTTCTGCATTTTTACGGTCACCATTATTTCGAGCGTCAGACCGAGCGCACACCGTTACCCCACGGCGTTTTTGAGATCGGTTCCAACCGCGGCTCGTCGGGACATTTTCACAACCCCTTCGCCGTGCTTTGCGGTAAAGATGCTGATGAACAAAACGGCGACGCCTACGGCTTCCTTTTGATGTATAGCGGCAACTTCATTTTGTCGACCGAGGTCGACGGCTACTCGCAGACACGTGTTGCAATGGGTATCAATCCGCAACAGTTTGAGTTTAATATAAAGCCGGGCGAGACCTTTGAGGCCCCCGAAGCGGTATTGACCTATTCGAAGGACGGTTTTTCGAAGCTTTCGCACCGTTATCACGATATTTTCAGAAACAACGCCTGTGACTCCAAGTTCGTTCACAGTTCGCGCCCCGTCATCTTAAACAGTTGGGAACCGTTCAGGTTCACCTTCGACGAGGAAAAGTTAGTCAAGACCGCCGAACTCGGTAAAGCTCTCGGTGCCGACCTCTTTGTACTTGACGACGGTTGGTTCGGTCAGGGCAAATTTGCACGTGACAACGAAACGGCGGGCTTAGGTGACTGGACGCACGATCCCAAAAAGTTGCCCAACGGTATCGAAGGCTTAGCCGAAAAGATTCACGCTTTAGGTATCAAATTCGGTCTTTGGTTTGAGCCCGAAATGGTCAACGAAAACTCCAATCTTTACTCAGAGCATCCCGATTGGGTGCTTAAAGTTCCCAACCGCGCCCCATCGAGAAGCCGCCACCAGTTGTGCCTCGACCTTTCTAACCCCGATGTTTGCGATTACATAATCGAGGCCATCAATAAGGTTCTTGATACAGGTGCTGTCGACTACGTCAAGTGGGACTACAACCGTTACGTTTGCGACGTTTACAGCAGTTACTACTCAAAAGACTGTCAGGGCGAAGTCGGTCACCGCTATATTCTGGGACTTTACAAGATCCTTGACGGCATCGTCAAGGCACACCCCGACATTCTGTTCGAGGGTTGCAGTGGCGGCGGCGGCCGATTTGACGGCGCAATGCTTTGCTACTTCCCGCAAATATGGTGCAGCGATAACACCGATGCTCCGTCGAGACTCATCGTTCAGTACGGCACCTCGTTTGCCTACCCTGTAAGCACAATGGGTGCTCACGTTTCGGCCTGTCCCAATAAAAAGGTCAAGCGTACCGTTCCGTGGCAGACACGTGCCTTTACCGCAATGCACGGCACCTACGGTTATGAACTTGACCCTGCTAAAATGACGGCCGAAGAGCTTACCGCCTGCAAGGAACTGACCGATATTTACGTCGAAAATCAGCAGTTGAT
>JAGBXM010000031.1 GCA_017629275.1 Clostridia bacterium | reverse complement strand
TTATACCGCATAGTTGGAAATTGTCAATATTAAAGCATCATCTTCAACTGCTGTGCGCGATATTCGGTGGGGGTGTAGCCGGTTACTAATTTAAAGGCGCGGCTGAAGTGATAGACACTTGAAAAACCACAACTTTCGGCGATGCTACTTACGGGGGTGTTGGTACTGCTGAGCAGTTGTTGGGCCTTTGATATGCGAAGTGAGGTTACGTATTGTTTAGGTGACATATCAAATTCGGAATTAAAAAGACGTCGGAGATATACTTCGCTTATATGTGAGATATTAGCCAACTCGGTAATATTAAGGTCGGGGACAGACAGGTTGTTTTCGATATAGTCTAACGCTAAGGTCAACGAAGGGTTGCGGTCGTAATGCTTTTCTTCGGAAGCCAAGCGGATTAATATATTGTAAAGAATGGATAACGATTTGATGCGACTGTCATTTCGGTTGAGCAGGTTCAAGTGCATTAAAGCATCGTAATCGTTGATATAAGGGGTTGGGTTATTGAGCTTGACGGTGTCGATCGAATTTAAACTACTGACGGTGAAGTTTAAAAACGGATTGTTTTTTCATTTCGGCTTTCCTCACATTACTCTTTTTTAGAATAATACTGTTTTTTATAAATAAGTTCAAGAGAAGTATGCGGATTTGTTTTGAAAATGTTAAAAAAGTATCGTTTTTACAATTTACAAACCGAGCGAATAGTATTATATTATAAGAGGTGCCGATATTATCAAGATCGTTGCAGGCGCCGAAACAATTGAGCAGCAGATTGAAAACCTTCGCACAACCGATCTTTTGAAGCGTGAGTTTGATGCACCGTTTTTGTTCTTGTCGAGCGGGGTCTGCTCACTTCACCGAAGACTTGGTATAAATTGGGGTTGCTGTATGGCTCTATGCGTATATGAACACGATGCAAACTCGTTTGCGCCACAACCGTTGTTGAGTACTATGAAGAATATTCAGGATAATATTGATTTTAAACGTGATATAATATAAAATGATTATAGTTTAAAATTTTTGATTGAAAGAGGTAATTGCTATGAAGGCTATATTGGTAGGAAATAATCAGGAACTTATTTGGTCCGATGTACCCGATCCCGTTATTAAAGAGGATGAGGTATTGGTTAAGATTCATTATGCCGCACTCAACCGCGCCGATCTTATGCAAAGAGCCGGTGACTATCCGCCACCTCCCGGTTGCCCTGAATGGATGGGTCTTGAGGTTTCAGGTATTATCACCGAAATGGGCCCCGTTGCCGCTGAAAAGGGACAGTTTAAGGTTGGCGACAAGGTTTGTGCTTTGCTTGGCGGTGGCGGTTATGCCGAATACGTAAGCGTAAAATATGATATGCTTATGCCCGTGCCTGAAAACTGCTCGATGATTGAGGCGGCCGCAATGCCCGAGGCTTTTGCCACCGCATATCTCAACCTGTTTATTGAGGGTAAGATTCAAAGCGGTAACACCTTGCTTATGCACGCAGGTGCAAGCGGTCTTGCGAGTGTTGTTATTCCTATGGCCAAGGCGTTCGGTATCCGTGTTATTACCACCATTATTGATGAAGACAAGAGAGCCGACGTTCAGAAGCTGGGTGCCGATATTGTTGTTAATACCAAAACCCAGGACATTGTTGAGGTTCTTAAAGCTCAGTTGGAGGAAGGTCATTCGGTTGACGTTGCAATCGACTGTCTCGGCGGTGAGATTATGGGTAAATGTTTGCACTTCCTCACCCACGGCGCACGTTGGATAATGATTGCCGCTTTGGCAGGTCAGCTTACCGAGATCGACCTTAAGAATATTTACGTCAGAAACGTTCGCATTATCGGCAGTACCTTGCGTTCACGTAAACCTGAGGTCAAAGCTCAGATTTTGGCTGAGTTGGTTGAAAACGTATGGCCGAAGGTATCTTCGGGGCTTGTCAAGCCGACCATTTACAAGGTTTTACCTATTTTGGAGGCAGAAGCTGCACACGATCTGTTGGCAACGGGTCAGAGCTGTGGTAAGGTCGTTTTGGAGGTTGTTAAGGACTAAATCGTTATAATTTATAAAAAAGAGTTCAATTAACATTGAACTCTTTTTTTGTTGTTCTTTACTTGAATAGTGACGATTTTGTGGTATACTTTAAATATACAAACTTTTTGGAGGAATCGTTATGAAGCTTAATTACAAGCGTACAATACTCATTGGTTTCGGTTTCATGGCTATCTTAGCGTTTTGGCAGTTTTATGACCAGGTTGTGCCGTATTTACTTGAGAATGTTTTTGGTCTGAAGACCTTTGCGGCCAATGCCATAATGTCGATTGACAATATATTAGCAATTTTTATGTTGCCGCTTTTCGGTGCGATTTCCGACCGTACCAACACTCGGTTGGGCAAGCGTACGCCGTATATTCTTTTCGGTACAATTGCGTCGGTCATATTGCTCATTGTGTTGGGCGTTTTTAATGAGCAACGTAATTTCTGGGGCTTTATGTTCACGCTGATGGCGGTGTTGGTCGTTATGGCTGTTTACCGTACTCCTGCGGTAGCCTATATGCCCGACGTTACACCTAAGCCGTTGCGCAGTAAGGCTAATGCCATTATAAATCTTGTCGGTTACATCGGCGGCATTTTTGCTACCGTTGTTATGATGTTTATGCTTAAATCCGAAACGGCGGCCGACGGCAGTTCGGTTTATTCCGAGGATCAGTCGTTTTTACCCGTGTTTCTGGTAATTGCGGGATTTATGCTATTGTCGGTGCTGATTCTTGTATTTACCGTTAAGGAAAACAAATTACCGCACGTTGAGGATGAACCCGAAGAGGTATCGAAGGGCGGAAAAATGCCTAAAGACGTGTTTTGCAGTTTGGTGTTGATACTTCTGTCGGTGTTTCTTTGGTTTATGGCCTATAATGCCGTTACAACGGCTTTTTCACGTTACTGTGTCAATGTTTGGGGAGCCGACTTAGGCACCTCGTCGAGTTACCTTTTGACGGCAACGGTAGCCGCCATTGCGGCTTTTGTTCCTCTGGGCTTCCTGTCCTCTAAGGTCGGACGTAAAAAGGCGGTGCTTTTGGGTATTGCTTTGATGACCGCCTGCTACGTGATTGCCATATTCATAACCAAACAGACTCCGCTAATGTATCTCATTTTCGGTCTTGTCGGTGTGGGTTGGGCATCTATTAACGTCAACTCGTTCCCGATGGTGGTTGAAATGAGCAGTGGCTCGGATGTCGGCAAATATACGGGATTTTATTATACCTTCTCAATGGCGGCTCAGATAACTACTCCGTTACTGTCGGGTGCTCTGATCGACAACCTCGGGTTGGGATATTCCGTTTTGTTCCCGTATGCAGTTTTGTTCTCGGCGCTTTCGTTTGTGACAATGCTTTTTGTAAAACACGGAGATTCCAAGCCTCAGGCTAAAGGCTCGGTTCTGGAAAATTTTGACGTAGAGGATTAATATATGTCAATGATATTGATTTTACCCGGCATTATCGGTGTTGTTGTAGCGTTGGTTATTTTTGGTGTTTTGTTCTTTAACAGGCATTGAGAGGAGTGCTTTTGTGACGGTATTTTTGATAGTGGTTTTGTGTTTGGCCGTTTTATTCTTGTTCTGTATTTTCCCGAGTTTAAGACGGCATCCCGACCGCAAGTTGCTATCGGGACTGTATATTGCTCATCGTGGTCTGCATGATGGAAAAGAAGCGCCCGAAAATTCTATCGAGGCTTTTCGCCGTGCCGCAGAATTCGGGTTTGCCATTGAAAACGACATTCATCTGACCCGTGACGGTGAGGTTGTGGTGTTCCACGATGATACTTTAAACCGTGTCTGCGGTGTCGACGGCAAGGTTGAAGAAATGACGCTTGAAGAACTCAAAAACTGCCGACTTCTGGGAACGGAGTATACTATTCCGACATTAAAAGAATGTCTCGATGCGGTTGACGGCAAGGTGCCGTTGCTTATTGAGTTTAAATGTACCGGTGTTCATTGCTGTGAGCTTTGCGAAGCGGCGGATAAGATTTTGTCGGAGTACAAGGGGAAATACTTCATACAATCGTTTTATCCTACGGTGCTTCGGTGGTATAAGCATAACCGAAAGGAAGTTTTAAGAGGACAGTTGGCGACGGTCTTTAAAGGGGAAACAATAACAAGGCGATTATCGGGTGCGTTGCTTTTTTCGTTTTTGGGTCGGCCCGATTTTGTGAGTTACGAGCATAAATACCGCAAATATTTATTTTTCGTTTTATCAAAACTTCTAGGTGCTTTGCCGGTTGGTTGGACCTTTAAAAGTCAGGATGATTTAGACAAGGATGAGCAGGACTTCAAAGCCTACATATTTGAAGGCTTTTGGCCTGAAAAGTGAACACAAAGAGGATTTCTCAATTTGAGAAATCCTCTTTATATTTGTTTACTTATTCTTTTTCAAAAAGCGCTTTACAAAACGGATGATTTTTTTGAGTTCTTTGGTACGGTTGAAGTAGATCATACCGAAGAAGAAAAGTGCCAACAGAATTGCAAGTGAAATGATAACTATAATAATTATCAGTAAAACTTTGAGTATGATTTTCCAAACGGGGGTTTTGTTGGCGGATTTGTCTTTAGCGGTGGCCAACATAAACTGTGTGCATTTCTCGGTTGATACCGTAACGGTGCCGTTCTCAGCAACCACTTTAGAGCATTCAACGGTGCCGTCGGTTGCGTACTGATAAATTGCAAATTCTTTGCCGTTGTATTTTTCACCAACGGGGAATTTGATCGAAAGAGTACCGTCAACACCCGAGCCTTCAAAGACTATATCGTATGCTGAAACAATTTTTCCCCAGCTTGTACCTGCAGCCAGTACTGAATAGGTCTTGCTTTGCGGGTCGAGCGCCGATACCTTCAAGGTTGCCGAGGTGTCAAAATGACCCGAAACTCTGATGTCGGTCGCAGGGTCGCGTATTTCGGCAAGGGAATAGTTTGAAACGGTAAGTTTACCTTCGATGAAGGTGATTTCATAGTTATCACCGAATGAAAGTGTGCCGCGAGTGATCTTATATTCACCGATGGCAGAGCCTTCATCACGGGTGAGTGCGCCGAGAGGGGTGTTGCCCTCAATGAGTTCTTCGGACAGGGTGTAGGTCAGCTTGGGGTCGGGTTGGCCTGCGGTCATAACGATAGGGTCGGCCGTAACGGTCAGAGGTCTGGGCGTTATTTCACCCTTAAGCTCGACCGTATCCGATGCAATACCGTATTTTGCGGCATCGGCACCCGTGAGCTTGAGTCCGCTTACCGTGACGGTTTTGGCGTCCTTGACGTTGGGACTGTTGAACTCGGCCTTATCAAAGGTGAGCTTGACGTCGTGTCCTTCAACAATACCTGTAAGCTTATAGTTCTTTTCGGTGACGGCGGTCTGCGGTTTGCCGTCATATACTTTGGTGACTGTATCGGCCACCGTGACCTTGACCTCGGTTGCCTTCTGACAGTTGAACGAGGCAACTACGGGTTCATCGACGAAGTTGTCAACGGGCAGTCCGTTTTCGATTCGTTCAACCTTGACGGCGGTTTCGGCAAAGTAAACGTGATACTCGCACGGGTCGACGATGGCTAATTTGGCGGTGGTGGACAGCATTTTAAAACTGTAATATACGCCGCCGTTTTTGACCGTGTCGGGGAAGGTGTATGTTTTTTTGCCGTCGGGATTGTCTTTGGTACTGATGACGAAGTTATCGGTAGGCTTCAGGTTTTCGACGGTATCCCATTCATAGTCACCGACCGTGACACTGAACACAAACTCGGCATCCTTGGGAACTATTCCGCCGACGAAGCACTCTAACGTAAAACTGAAGGGTTGCGGTGTGTCTGACGGTTGTTCTCCGGTGGCGTTGGCCGTGAATGGAAGCAAAAAGGTTACCAGTATTATCATTATACACAGCAGTTTTTTGGCTGTCTTCATAATAAAATCTCCTTAAAATATAAATAAATGTATTTTAGTATATTTCGGTATCATACATTTTAATGGATTCTTTAAAAAACTGCAAGAGTTATGACAACATTGTAATTGAGATTTACAGAATTGAAACTCTGTATTTCGGTTGAAATGGTTCGGAATTTGTGCTACAATTGAGAAAATTACAATATGTGTTTACTCGTGTGAGGTGGAAAATGGCTCAATCCAACTGTGAAATGTGTGCGTATTACACTTTTGATGAAGATTATGACGGTTATGTTTGTATGGCTAATATGGATGAGGATGACTATGTCAAGTTTATAACTTCTAAGGATAAGGGTTGTCCGTTTTTCAGAGCCGATGACGAGTATAAAATTGTCAGAAAACAGAATTGATTTTTGGAGGCTATTTATGAAGGTTTTAATGTTGAACGGAAGTCCGAGACCTAACGGAAATACATCGTTAGCCTTAAAGGAAATGGAAAAGATATTTATTGAAGAGGGAATCGAGGTCGAGTGCATTTCGGTTGGCGGTAAAGCAGTACGCGGTTGCACGGCTTGTTATTCCTGCGGAAAATTGGGAAAATGTGTGCACGATGATATCGTCAATGAGGTTGCCGAAAGGTTTAAAGAGTGCGACGGAATGGTGGTTGCAAGTCCTGTTTATTATGCGTCGGCCAACGGTACTTTGGTGTCGTTACTTGACCGTTTGTTTTACAGTACATCTTTCGACAAAACAATGAAGGTCGGTGCTTCGGTCGCAGTTGCCCGTCGCGGAGGCTGTTCGTCCACATTTGATGAGCTTAATAAGTATTTTACCATCTGCGGTATGCCGTTGGCTTCGGGTCAGTATTGGAACAGCGTTCATGGACGCGATGCAGGGGATGCTGAAGGCGACCTTGAGGGCCTGCAGAATATGAGAACGGTTGCCCGTAATATGGCCTTTTTGATAAAAAGTATTGCTTTGGGCAAGGAAAAATACGGTCTGCCCGAAAAAGAAAAAAGAGTCAGCACAAGCTTTATAAGATAAAATAATCCGTCTCGTCGGTTGGAGATTGATCCCGAAAGAATGGAGGCTATTATCTACGACCCTGTGCATCATAAGTATATTAAGCTTGGCAAAACGGTCGGAAATGCGTTCTCGGACGGGAAGAAACTTTCTCGCTAAAGGTGTTTGGATGTAAATGAAAAATGATAAATCGAAATACGTACTTGTGACGGGTGCGTATGGTGGAATGGGGCGCACAACGGTCGATCTTTTGCGTTTAAAAGGGTATACGGTGTTTGCGCTCGACATAAAGGTTGGTGAGCCTTGTGACGGTGTAATTCCCATTGAAACTGACATAACGTCCGAAGAGGGAATTGCGGCCGCGTTTGACGTCGTTAGACACTATGCCGATTCGCTGTTTGCTATAATACACTTTGCGGGTGTATATATGCTTGATTCTTTGGTCGAAATGCAGGATGCGGATTTTCAAAAAATATTTCAGATAAATCTATTTGGTGTGTACCGTATCAATAAGACGTTTTTGCCGCTTTTACAAAAGGGAAGTCGAATCTTAATTACAACAAGTGAGTTGGCACCGCTCGATCCGCTGCCGTTTACGGGTGTGTATGCTGTGACCAAAGGTGCGCTCGATAAGTACGCATATTCACTCAGAATGGAATTGCAGTTATTAGGGATAGATGTTTCGGTGCTTCGTGCCGGTGCGGTTGAAACGGGTATGCTAGGTGTTTCAACCGATTCACTGGACAGGTTTTGTCAAAAAACGAAACTGTATTCCTGCAACGCAAACCGTTTCAAGAGAATCGTCGAAGGGGTTGAAGCGAGAAGCGTTCCCCCTGAGAAACTTTCGAAAAGGGCGGTTTCGATAATTGTTAAGCGTAAGCCGAAGTTTTCATATAATATTAATCGCAATCCGCTATTGCTTCTGCTTAACGTTCTGCCTAAAAGTATGCAGTTTTGGATAATCAGAATGATTTTAAAGTGAGGGATTTGAATGCATAAGTATGATGCCAAGGTTAAAACACGTTGGGGTGATACCGCCGCATATCGTGAATATAAAGACAAAACTGCAGGTTATGATTCCGACAAATGGCAAACCGTGAACGATGGTTTAAATGCGGTGTTTTGGAAGTTCTCGGAATGTTTGAAAAACGGAAAGTCTTGCGATTCTATCGAAGTTTTAAATCTTGTTAAGCAGTTACAGAATTATATTACTGAAAACTATTACGCCTGTACTGATGATATTTTAAGCGGTTTAGGGCAGATGTACGTATCAGACGAGCAATTTAAAACCAATATTGATAAATGTGGTGAAGGTACCGCCCACTTTGTGTCTTTGGCAATAAAGAATTATTGTAAATGAGTTTCTCCCGATAAGGTTTCTTATCGGGAGACTTTTTTGCGTTTTGAATTTGTGTACCGATTTCGGGACAAATGCCGCAATATAATAAATTTAAAGAACGAAAAAGGGTGGGAGAGATAATGCCTGACTTAAATGATTTTTATGCATTTAAAAGTATCGGCAATAATTCGGGCGGCTCAGGCGGCTCGGGTGGCGGAGATTTCGGTTGCGGTTGTATTGTTGCCGTGATAGTTGCGGCTCTTTTGCTTTTTGCACTTTTTGACGGAGCCGATTGGGAATTTATTGAAGGTGTTTTGAGTTTTGGTATTATTGCCTTCGTGTTTGCTTTGATTTCGTTTAGATGAGCCGAGACAATCCCATTGTGTTTTATAAAATGATATGATATATTAAAATTATACTTTCACCGTATTTAAATCGGAGGACAAAAGGTATGTTCTATTTTTCAAAATCAAGTTACTGTCTTATGTGGCAATGTCCCAGACTTTTGTGGCTTTCCAAATATAAACCTGAGTTAAAGCCGGAGGATGCTTCCTTGCAGGCGCGTTTTGATGAGGGCAACGTTGTCGGCGACTTGGCAATGGAACTGTTTGGTGACTTTACGGAAGTGACCGCGTACAAAGAGGACGGACGGCTCGATATGGACAAAATGCAGACGCTTACAAAAGAGTGTATTGCAAACGGTATCGAAAACATTTGTGAAGCCTCATTCAGTTATCAAGGGTTATATTGTGCCGTTGATATTCTTCGAAAAAAAGACGGCGGTTATGCTATTTATGAAGTGAAAAGTTCGACCCATGCCGCGCACATTTATGCCGTTGATATAGCTTATCAGAAATACGTTTTAGAGCATTGCGGTGTTAATGTCACGGGAACGTATCTTGTCTGTATCGATTCTAGCTACGTCCGTGGAAAAGATCTCGATATTCATAAACTGTTTAAGGTTACCGATATGTCCGAAGAGGTTGCGGATGAGATACAAAACGTTCCCGGTTTACTGAAAAAAGCGGAAGCGGTATATGCTTCAAAGACCGAGCCGACGACCGATATAGGTGTGCATTGTCAGGATCCTTATGAATGCAGTTTTTGGGGTCACTGTACCGAATGCCTGTCCAAGCCTAATGTGTTTGATCTTTACCGAATGAACTTTAAAGATGCTTTGAGGTTTTATTATGAGGGTAAGGCGTCCTTCAGAGACGTTATATTTGACAGCCGAATGACCAACCCTAAGCAACTCCGTCAGATAATGCATAATATAAACGATATGGACGATGAGATCGATAAGGACGGAATTAAAGAGTTTATGGGCACGTTGTCTTATCCGCTTTATTTTCTTGATTTTGAAACGATGCAACCCGTTATTCCGCAATTTGAAGGAACCCGTCCTTATCAGCAAATACCGTTTCAATATTCGTTGCATTATATTGAGTATGAGGGCGGACCTTTGCTTCACAAGGAGTTTCTTGCCGAGTCGGGTGCTGACCCGCGACGTGCGATAGCTGAGCGCCTTTGCCAAGATATTCCGAAAAATGCTTGTGTGACGGCATATAACAAGGGATTTGAATGCGGAAGAATCAAGGAACTTGCAGGATATTTTGACGATCTTTCGGAGCATCTTCTGAACATTGAAGGTAATATAAAAGACCTGTTGACACCTTTCCAACGCGGTTATTACTATAACAAGGCAATGGGCGGAACGTTTTCTATTAAATCGGTTTTACCGGCGCTTTTCCCTAAAGACCCGTCACTTGATTATCATAATCTTGACCAGGTTCACAACGGTACCGAGGCGATGGGTATATTCCCGAAAATAAAGGATATGCCGCTTGATGAAGCTGAGAAAACGCGTAAAAATCTTCTTGCATACTGCAAACTTGATACCTACGCTATGGTAAAGGTATGGGAAAAACTCAAAGAGGCATGCGGTTGATAAGCTTCGAGAAATTTAAGTAAAAAATAAAATGGACTATCTCACTAAAGGTAAGGTGAGACAGTCCGTTTTTTTAGTCTTTGAATACTTTTTTGACAGCTTCGAGGTAGCCGTAGCCGTACAGGTCGTCGGGTTGGAGGTAGCTGGTTTCGGTCCATTCGTTCCAGCTATTGATGGTCACAAGGCCGACGTTGGTTTTTTCGGCCAATTCTTTTGCCAAAATCAAAGCCTTTTCAATTTCCTCAGGAGTGTTGTTTTTGACTATGTGGTTGGCACCGGTCTTATATCTGGGGGTGTTGTCCCAACCGACGGAAACGTGAGGGCAGAAGGGAATATCATAGTTTTGGGCGATCCAATCCCATTCGACTTTTACAGTTTCCATAATGTCGGCGTAATCACGGTTCATACCTGTGAAGTGACAATACTGATAATGGGTCAGTGAGTTGAACGGCATCAATTTTATGATCTCGGCAGGGTCGTATACTTGCTCACCGCCGTCAAAGCCCGAAACGTTGGTACGTATCCTGCCGAATTTTATGTACTGGAAGTGAACACCTCGAAGCCCCGCCTTTTGGGCCTCATTGTCGAGCCATTCCATTTCTTCCCTGGCTTTTTCTACACCGCCAAGACCGTCGATGAAGTTTTGCAGGTCGTAGATACTCAAAACGGGTTTGCCGTCTATTTTGTAATACTCGGGCAGAGTGAAATACTTTTCGATCCAACGCTTGCCTATCGTGTGGAACTGTTCGTTATTGACGGCGCCGTTCCAAATGGTGGTTTTGCGGTCGAGGTGGGCGATTCGGCGGTCCCAACCGTAGGTGACGTCGTGGTTGGCCCACATAAGATAAAACTTCATTTTGGAGCGGTTTTTGGCCTTTAAGAAACCGTCGTTAAGACACTGCTCCAAAAACGGGCGGTTATCGTACCAATACCAGTCGTAAATAAAGACGTTGACACCGTGGTCGGTGGCGGCTTCAATCTCCATTTCCATTACATAGGGGTCGGCTTCGTTGACGTAACCCCACAAGGGTTTTCTCGGCCACAGGTGGCCTTCGTATCTCGGGGTGGCGGCCTTGACGGTTTCCCACTCTCCGATACCTTCAGGCCAGAATATTCTTGTTCTGCCTTCGTTGCCTGTGTAAGCAGGCCATACATAAGCAGCAACGTCTATTTTACTCATAATCATTCTCCTTTTAAGTGAGATTGCGTTGATTTATGTTGATTTTATTACATTATACAACCGCAATGTTAATAAGTCAACGGCAAATAGGCAAAACAGTTTAAAAGTTCAATTCCTTTTTACAGACGTAACGTTTTGTGTTGAAGCTCGTCTTGGTTTTAACTATTTTAAATCCGCACTTGAGATAAAAATTCACGGCTTCGTCGTCGGTCTCGGCGGTAAGTGTGTCTATTTTGAAATTTTCGAAAATCGAGTTAATCAGACGTGTGCCGAAGCCCATTTCACGATAGGCTTTGTTTACGGCAATATCCAGCACAGTGGCGTGGTTGTCATAGGTTTCAAAGACAACTATACCGACGTATTGATTGCAATAGAGGTACGCGTATGCGTGAACGCGTTCGTTGTATTTATACGCGGCGGCGCGTGAGTGCAGTTTTTCGGGCGTGGGGTTGAAGGTGCTTGGGGCCAACAGCTCAAATATGTTTTCGTCGGTTAAGTTCGGTTTTACGTTAATAATATACCGTGTCATTCAAGTGCCTCTATGTGGGTGTTGTAGTACTTCTCCTGAAAACGGATGGCTTCGGCCATTTCTTCTTTAGTGAAGGTTTGACCTATGGGTGCCGCAATAAGCTTGTCCTCAACGTCGTCTTCGCGATGGACTATGCCGATAATATGGCAATCGTACTCCTCGACGGGA
>JAGBXM010000030.1 GCA_017629275.1 Clostridia bacterium | reverse complement strand
TTCAACGAGGGTGTGGGGATTTATGACGGTAAAATTGCAACGAAAAGCGGTTGTTTTCGCAACAGCAACCTTAAGCTTTTTTATGCTGGTGTTTTCAAAAGCGGTGCAAAGGGGCGTCGCGGCAGGGCTGGATATTGCCGCAAAAATGGTTATCCCGTCGCTGTTTCTGTTTACGGCGGCGGCCGTATTTTTGTCCAAGGTTCTGGCCGATAACACAAGCACCGCCGTTAAAAAAGGGCTTAACGGAACGGCGCTTACGGCATTTTTACTGTCGCTTGTGTCGGGATATCCCGTAGGTGCAAAACTTATCAACGAGCTTTACCGCGACGGTGCCGTCACGCGGGAAAGAGCCGTTAAAATGTGTATTTATTCGACCAACGCAGGACCTGCTTTTATCGTTTCGGCGGTGGGTGAACGGGTACTTGGTTCAAAGTCCGACGGACTCCGACTTTTTGTCTGCCTTACCGTAGCCTCGGTGCTGTTATCAGTGGCGGTCGAACTGTTGCCGTCACGTTTGTTCGATAATTTAAAGAGAAAAAACGCACAAATTATTCCGAAAATTCAAAGCACTCCCACGGAAAAACGGTATCTGACCGATATTTTCGTCGAATCGGTTATGGAATCGGGCCAGACTATGTTGAACGTCTGCTTTTTTGTGATATTTTTTGCAGGTATAGGTGCTTTGCTCCAAGAAACAGGATTTGCGTTTTCCGAAACGTTCCGCCAACTGCTGGAGGTCACGGTCGGGGTACAGGATTGCAACCGAAAAACGCTCGAAAAAGCGGCGTTTTTACTGGGGTTCGGCGGTGTTTCGGTCATTTTTCAGGTCGTGTCGGCGGCACGTGACGTCCGACCGCCGTTAAAGGCGGTCGTCTTCGGTCGACTGGCACACGGCGCTTTGGCGGCAGGGCTCATATATTGCGCCGAAAAACTGTTCCCGAGAAGTATTGAAACGGGTAATTTCGGTGGATTCAGTGTAAATGCTGCAGGTTCCTCGGGGCCGTTGGCGGCGGTAGCAATGGTGATTTTGGCGGCCGTCCTGCTTGACAGCGGTACAAGGTTATATTATAATAGTCGTAGTTAGTCTAACAAAAAGTTTAAAGGAGGTGCGTTTTAGTGACGGATAAAAAGCATTTCAACAATACCATTCCCCATCGGTGCGAATACTGTGAAAACGGTCGCGCCATTGACGGCGGCGCCGAGGTTTTCTGCCGCAAGAAGGGTATTATGGAACCCGAAGATCGCTGCCGCAGCTTTAAATATGACCCCTTAAAACGCACACCGCACGTGCAGGATTTCGGCCGTGACTATAAAGCCGAAGACTTCAAACTATAATTTTTCGCTCAAATTAAAAATTTCTATTGACAAATCGTACTTTGATAGATATAATAGTCCGTGTGCTTAAGGCACGTTGACTTAAAAATGTGGTGGGTATAGCTCAGTTGGTTAGAGCGCCAGATTGTGGCTCTGGAGGCCATCGGTTCGACTCCGATTATCCACCCCACTTTTATTTTTTTTACCTTTTTTCTAAAAAGTAAAGGTAAAACCGCAAAAAATTCAATACGTTGGGGTGTCGTCAAGCGGTAAGACACAGCACTTTGACTGCTGCATTCGTAGGTTCGAATCCTGCCACCCCAGCCATCAAAAAGGCCAACCCATTAGGGTTGGCCTTTTTGATGGCCTGGAGTACAGCAGGTTCGAAATTTTTTCGTCGGAGCGGCCGAGACGCGAAGCGGAACGGACCGCGGAGTCTCGAGCACCACCGACGTTTTCGGGCACCGCTAAGAGCGGTCGAAAACGTGTGGGCGCAGAGTATCCTGCCACGATAAGGTGACGCGAGTGATCCGAATCTGTTTTTAAAAGCGGATTTCCGCTCACCCATTGTTAAAATACTCGCCAATACATATAGTATTGGCTTTCGTTTCCCTCGGTTGACCGATAAATCCGCTACTTTTAAAAATCTTTGACCTCAAAGAGAGAAGATTTTGAGTGATTTTTGTTTTTGTTTTCTGCAGGTGGGCTGTCGCCCACCAAAGAAAAAAGGACAAAAAGCGCTTTGAATTACCGCTTTGAGGCAGGTTCGGACTATTCGCGTCACCTTAAAGCAACGTCAGTTGGTTTATCGGTACAGCAGGTTCGAAATTTTTTCGTCGGAGCGGCCTACAAATTATCAAACAATTTCACGGTTCCTACTTTAACTCTTGTGACAACTATGCTATAATAATTTCATACAACAATCCTTAAAACGCATTTATTCGAGGTGTCTTATGACAAAATTTCTGACCTTCATTTTAAAAATCCCCGTTTTAGTGCTGATCATCGCAACGTTGCTGACGGCGGTGGGACTTTTCAACACGGTTGTCGGCGCACATAAACTCTCTGCCTATGACGAGCTCAACCGCCGCGCCGTCACGGTTGAGGCCACGGTCATTCTCGACGTTCCCATAAAGGAGGCCGACTCCGACCAACAACGCCACAATTACAGATATGAATTCACCTTAAACGGCAAACGTTACGAGGCTCGTGAAACCACCAACGTTCACCATTCGGTCGGCTCGACCGTCACCATACGAGTCGACAGTGAAAATCCCACAAAAATCGTCAAAGACGACGGTTACACCGACCTGACTTCGGGGGTTACCGTTCTGGCTATCGGTCTGTTTGCCCTTCTCTTTTCCGTAATAAAGGTCAAAAAGACCGGCCAACCGATGACCTTCAAAGACTGCATAACCTTATTGTTGCTGTCGGCCATCATAGCCTTTATCGCGTGGGGAACGTGCCTTATTATCGACTCTCAAGCATTAGCAGGAATCCTGATTATGGGTATCGGTTGCCCTTTGTTTACGGTCGGCGTTTTCATGTTCAGAAAATTTGTCAAATAGCATACCGCACCCCGTACCGATAAACCAACCATAAAGCCTGAATAATATTTAACGTTTAAAAGCCGTGCTGCGACTTAAAGAGTCGCCGCACGGCTTTGCTTTTTGCCCGTAAAATCCCACACAAATTCCCCCTCGTAGGGGCTTTACCTCCGTGTTCGCCCGTCATTAAACCAATAAATTATATGGCCTGTCATTCTGAGCCGACACCGCAGTGTCGCCCTGAGGCGTACCCCGCCGAAGGGTCTTAGCGAAGAATCTTAGCCTTCCCCATCGGGGACGGGGAAGACTCTCCCATAATATGGGAGAGATGTCTGCGAAGCAGACTGAGAGGGACAGGTCGTAGACCGCGTTAGCGGTGGATAAGGAGAACAATTAAACATTAAACCCAAATTAACTTGTTGTTTCGGGAGCGCACAGAGGCGCTCCCCTACAAGATTAAATTTACCACCTTTACGGGACGTCGAGGAAGACTCTCCCACGGTGTGGGAGAGATGTCACGAAGTGACTTCAGAGGGACGGTGCCGTCAGCACGTCCCCTACAAAATGTAAATCTACCTGCCGTAGGGGCTTTACCTACGTGTTCGCCCGTTTTCGGGAGCACACATGGGTGCTCCCCTACGAGTGTAATTTCAGCTGCACGTCTCCCGATCTGCCTCCCTCTAATAGAAAGACTCCATACGGTGTTCCTGCCGTGTGTTCATCTCTCTCGCAAAATTCACTCTTCCATCTGTTTGCCCAAAAAGAGTGCGGCAACCTTGGTCAACGATATGTCGGTCTCGGTCGGCTTGGCACCGTCGTCGGGTGTCAGCATAACCACCGCACCCGTGAGGTCGCCCGCGCTTAAGATCGGAACGGCGACCGACACGGCACGGTCAAAGCCTTCAAGTGCCTTTAGCGGCTGGGTGGCTGTATCGCCCAGAATGTAGGTTGCTCTCGACTCGACCAACTCTTCCAATTCAGCCGAAATACGGCGCTCCAACACCTCGCGACGGGTAATACCTGCAGCGGCAACACAATGGTCGCGGTCGCAAATGACCACAGGGCAGGACGTGTGCTTGATCATGGCCTCGGCATACTGCACGGCAACGGGAGCCAACTCCCCGATGGGCGAGTATTTTTTAAAAATGACCTCCCCATCCCCCGCAGTATATATCTCCAATGGATCTCCCTCGCGAATGCGCATTGTTCTTCTAATCTCTTTCGGTATAACCACACGACCTAAATCGTCGATTCTTCTAACTATTCCAGTGGCTTTCATATATAAAAACTCCTTTGTCGATTTGATAACATTGTTATTATCTGTCAACAAAGGAGTTTTATACTGCCAAAAAAGATTATTTATATTCAATCCACATAGCAATTGTGCTTTCTTTAGGATTTTCGGGAACAATGAGTTTATCCGCCAAAATCTCATCATGTACTGTCATCATGCGTGTATTTAGTATAACCATTGATGCACAGTATGTAAGTTGTTTTTCTAAAACAGGATGACTATATTTTTTAAGAATTTTAATTGTGTCATCAAAAGCAACTTTGAAACTCTCTGTAAGTTTTTGTGCTAATGGATGCGATTGTAAAATATCTATACATTTTTGTTTTGTGTCGCCGGCTAATACCAAGATGTCAGAAATAATGTTTCCATTCTCATCTAAATGAGCAAAACGATTTTCTATACCTTTCCAAACCGCCTTTTCGCTTTCTGAAAAATCAGAATATTTCCTATTATTCTTTAAAATATCCGCGAAGAAGAGTGTGTGAGTATAATCTAGTTCTCCAACTCTTTCCCAAAGATTTATAGTGTCATCACCGATTTTGTATGCCAAAAACATTGCGGTATCATCACCGCACCCGTTATGTCCCATAGCAGTTTTTTCAGGGACTTCATACGTTTCAAATCCCATAAAGCCCCACGTTTCACCATTAGCGCGTTTTTCGGGATAATCAATATCATACACATCAAGGCTTTGCACAAAGCAATCTACCGCAAAAATTACCGCCCACCATTTTAAGTGATTATCACTCATATTGTTTTCAACAATTCCAAGTTTGCGGAAATAAGTAATCGAATCGGTAACAATAGTATCTATCATTTGGCTTCGCTCTTTTGAATGTTCTCTCTGTGCTTTCCAAATTTCATATTGACATTCTTTACTCGCAATAAAAATGTTAGTTACATATTTATCGCCCACCTTTTGAAGAAGTGTCGCATCCAGAAGTAATTTAACTTCCTCTTCCATATAAGGCATAGCGACTCCACATTCGATAGCCAACTGTTCTATGGTAAGGGGGTTATTATCTAATTCAAGTAATATATTTTT
>JAGBXM010000029.1 GCA_017629275.1 Clostridia bacterium | reverse complement strand
TGCCAACGAGTGCGCGACCGAAAACGTGCGCGTCGACGTTATGAATCTGTTGAACGATCAGCACAAGCTGCAGGCCGAGGTTTTTGACCTTATGGTATCAAAAGGCTGGTACCCGACCGAACCTGCCGAGCAGAGTAAGATCGACAAAGCCAAGCAGAAGTTTTCGTCCGAGGGCAATTAAAAACAAAGCACCGAAGCATATTACTTCGGTGCTTTTGAATTTTTACAGCAGTTTTGCTCTCAAATCCTCGGGTGTAAGTGGGCTGAGATATGAGGGTGCAATGTCAAACATCGTTTTGCATCCTGTCAAACCGTCCTTGTGCATTTTGTGTGCGGCTCTCGCCACGGCGGCGATAACGCTTGAAGTAAACTCAGGATTAGAGTCGAGCTTCAGACTGTATTCAATAATATGGGTGTTTTCCTGGTTCCAACCTGTTTTACCTGAATGGATAACAAAACCGCCATGGGGGATGCCCTTGTGGTCACGGTCAAGTTCCTCTTGACTGATGAAATGCACAGTGGTGTTGTAGTCGGCAAAATAGTTAGGCATAGTTTTTATTTCGTTCTCAATTCTTTGCTTGTCCGCACCGTTTTCGACTACAACAAAGCATTCTCTTTCGTGCTTTTCACGTGTCGAAAGCTCAGGGTCAGAGCCCGAACGAACTGCCTCTAAAGCGGAATCGATAGGGATGGTGTACTGTCTTGCGTCCTTGACACCGTCAATTCTGCGAATGGCATCGGAGTGGCCCTGGCTTACGCCCTTGCCCCAGAAGGTGTAAGACGTACCGTTGGGCAGAACAGCACCTGCGTAAAGACGGTTTAAAGAGAACATACCGGGGTCCCAACCTGAGGAAATAACGGCAACGTGGCCGTTTTCCTTGGCGGTTTTATTGACATTTTCAAAATGCTCAGGGATCTTGGCGTGGGTGTCAAAGCTGTCAACAACGTTGAAATATTTGGCATATTCGGGGGTCTGGGCGGGTAGATCGGTCGCACTGCCGCCGCAAAGCACCAATACATCGATCTTGTCCTTGAAGTTCAGCACCTCATCAACGTGATAAACACCGACACCCTCGGTCAATATCTTGACCGTTTTGGGGTCGCGCCTTGAAAAAACAGCGACCAACTCGAGGTCGGCATTCTGCTTGATGGCGCATTCAATTCCGCGGCCGAGATTGCCGTAACCCATAATGCCTATCTTTATACTCATTAAAACCGTCTCCTTTGACAGTGGGATTTGAATAAAATATGATATTGTATTATATCAAACTGTTAGTTTACAGTCAATATTTTTGGAGAAATTTTTGGCGTTATACACATTGTAGGGGTGAACTGCCAAGGACTTCGGTTCCTGCATTAGACTTATAGATTGATTATTGCACGAGATAAGAAACCCCTCTGCGTCACATCGGTGAGGCAGAGGGGTTCGTGTTTTGCATTTAAACCATAAACAGCAGTTCGCCGTAGGTGGAGACGGGCCAATAGTCCTCAGCGGTGAGGGTCTCGGCACTGTCAACGTCCGAGCGTAGGGTCTCCATAAGAGGAAGAACCACATCGCAGAAGTATCTTGCCTGTTCGAGTCCCGAAAGCTTAGCGGCCTCTTTGGTGGCGACTTCAAGCTCGTCGCAATGCTTGAACATTGCATCGGTATAGGTCGAAAGTTTGGCAATGAGCGTTACCTCGGCGGTGCAGGGGATACTGTTCGAAACGCCCTTTTTGGCAATGACGGTATCCGACAGGTCGCTGACGTAGGCGCTGATGGCAGGGAGGTACTTTTTGCGTACCATATCAATGGCGGTCAAAGCTTCAATATTTACTGCCTTGGAATAGTTTTCAAGCAGAACTTCATAACGCGAACGTATTTCAGACTCGTTATAAACCATGTGTTTTACGAATACGTCGATATTTTTCTGCTCCATCATCTGAGGCAGAGCATCAACGGTTGAAGCAAGGTTCAAAAGACCGCGTCTTTCGGCCTCGGCCTTCCATTCATCGGAATAACCGTTGCCGTTGAACACGATGCGCATATGGTCGTTCATGGTTTTTCTGACCAGTTCGTGAACGGCTTCGGTAAGGTTTTCGACACCCTCGAGACGGTCGGCATAGGAACAGAGTGCTTCGGCAACGATGGTGTTAAGTACGATGTTGGGGTCGGCCACCGAAGCGGTCGAGCCTAACATTCTGAATTCAAACTTATTACCGGTAAAGGCAAACGGTGAGGTACGATTGCGGTCGGTATTGTCCTTCGGGAAGTCGGGCAGTACGTGAACACCGAGCTTCATCTTACCGGCGTCGGTGCCGTGATAGTCGGTGCCGTTGATGATCGACTCCAGAATAGCCTGCAGTTCGTCGCCCAAGAAAATGGAAACGATGGCGGGAGGTGCTTCGGCAGCGCCGAGACGATGGTCATTGGCGGCAGAAGCAACCGAGACAC
>JAGBXM010000028.1 GCA_017629275.1 Clostridia bacterium | reverse complement strand
CTTGGCAAGGTGGCGCTCTACCAGATGAGCTAAATCCGCATAAAATGGTGCCTCCGATCGGAATCGAACCAATGACACGGGGATTTTCAGTCCCCTGCTCTACCTACTGAGCTACAGAGGCGTAAGGTGGCGACCTGGATGGGGCTCGAACCCACGACCTCTAGCGTGACAGGCTAGCGTTCTAACCAACTGAACTACCAGGCCACCTAATGGTGGGAACAACAGGGCTCGAACCTGTGACCCTCTGCTTGTAAGGCAGATGCTCTCCCAGCTGAGCTATGCTCCCAACTACGCAGGTTACTGTACCACCGGCGACGAATGATATATTACCATACCTTTTAACATTTGTCAACACTTTTTTTCAAGATTTTTAAACTTTTTTTAAAATTATTTTTTTGATATCTTCCTGACTGAAAACATACTTCTTATCGCAGAAATGACAGCACACTTCTGTCGGCTTTTCATCGTTGGCCATTTCCTCCAAATCCTCGGTACCGACGCACATCAAAGCAGCCTCGGTACGTTCACGGCTGCATTTACACTTATATGAAATATTCTGTTCATAAAGAACCTCGACCTCGAAATTCTTTAAAGCAATACGCAATATCTCCTCAGGTGTCTTACCGTCGGACAGCATTTTGGTAACCGGCTCAAGATCCTTGACTGAATCCTCGAGTTTTTCAATATCAGCATTGGTATAACCCGGCAACAACTGAATAATAAAACCGCCGGCAACGTTGACCGTAAGATCAGGATTAACCAGCACGCCCAGGCCACAAATGGTGGGTATCTGTTCACTTACCGCATAATACGAGGTAATATCCTCGGCGATCTCACCCGTTGCCAATGGAATCTGACCGACGTAAGGGTCCTTCATACCAAGGTCTTTTATAACGTACAAAGTGCCTGCACCGACAGCACCGCCGACGTCCAGCTTACCCTTGGCATTCAAAGGAATCTCCACCACGGGATTGGTAACATATCCTCTCACGTTACCCTCAAAGTCACTCGCGGCAACCAAATTACCGATCTTACCCTCACCCATAATTCTCAGAGTGATAGTATGATCAGCCGATTTCAACATATTACCCATCATCGAAGTTGCGGTCAGCAAACGACCCAAAGCAGCCGTAACGACAGCCGAAGTCTTATGATATTTCTCGGCCATTGCCACAATATCGGTAGTATCGACGCAGGTTGCCATTACAGCGCCTTCACTTGTAATACATCTGATAAGTTTACCCATTATTAGACCCTTCTTGTAACGTAAATTACGCGCTCCTCGTGTGCATTTGGAGCATCAAAACTCATATCACCCAACACGGCCACGACTTCGAGTCCTGCCTCGGTGATGCATTCTTTCAAAAATGTGTCCGAATACGCACGTTCCGAGAAATCCTCAAAAGAACGCTCATATCTTCCATCCTCGTCTTGTAAAAAGAAATCCAGCGAAATATCAACGGTTCCATCCTCATCGCATTCCGAATTGCGCCACACACAGAACACGTCATCACTCTCGACTGCAAAAGTATTGCCCGACAAAACCTCTTTATGCTTATACATAGTATTGACGTCGAAAATGAAAAGTCTGTCCTTCTCCAAAAACAGCGAAATTCGCGCCACAGAGCGTTTTAACTCTTCCTCGTCAACTATGTGGTTAAGACTGTCAAGACAACAAACTGCGCCGTCTACCGTGCCGTAAAGGTCAAGTTCCTCGGCCGACTGACAAAGCAGTAATATCTCTTTCCCTGCCGCCGCAAACTTTTCTCTGGCAACGCCCAACATTTCGGGTGACGGATCGGCGCCTATGACCTCTACCCCTTTTTCTGCAAAAGTAAAGGAAAAACCGCCTGTTCCGCACGCAACATCAAGCAATAGTGTGGGCAGACGGTCATATTTTTCAAACAGTTTGACCAAATATTCAGTCCGTGCTTTATAATCGACGTCGGCCTGAAGCTGATCGTAAACTCTGGCAAATTCCCGATAACTCATTTATCCAAGCGCTCAAACGCAGTGCGGTACGCATCGTTACCGTAATTGAGTGAACGATTGACACGGCTGATGGTAGCGGTACTAGCGCCCGTTTTCTTAACGATATCGCTGTAAACACAGCCCTCGGTCAACATCTGTGCGACCTTAACGCGCTGTGCAATCGACTGTATTTCCTTAATGGTGCAGATATCCTCAAAGAAATCATAACACTCATCAACGCTCTCAAGTGTAAGTATCGCCTTAAAAAGCAGATCGGTACTCTCGTTGTGCAATTTATTCATATCTGTGCCGTCCTTCTGTGTTATCGTAACCTCGTTGTCACGCATTAACATTTTAACACGATAAATCGTGAAAGTCAAGAAAAAAACAAAATAAAAGCCTTCCGTTACAGAAACTGTAACGGAAGGCCTGAATTAACTTAAAGCTGTAATAACTTCAAATTAGCCGTTGATAGCGGTAACAACGCCCGAACCAACAGTACGTCCACCCTCACGGATAGCGAAGCGGAGACCCTCTTCGATAGCGATAGGAGTGATGAGCTCAACGTCCATCTCTACGTTATCACCAGGCAT
>JAGBXM010000027.1 GCA_017629275.1 Clostridia bacterium | reverse complement strand
GTGGCCTGCTACTTCACGGGTATAGCCGCAAGTATCACATTTATCGTCACAGTCGTTGTCAAATGCGTGGGGAAGAACGTCGGTCTTCTCACCGCAGATAGAACACTCAAACCAGTGGCCGTTCTCGTCAAAAGTATAGGTTTCGCTGAACTCATGACCGTCTACATTACGGACAGCGCCGCAAACGTTACAGTCAAAGTCGCAAGCGTTGTCATAATCGTGGGGCTCGGTAGCGGTCTGGTTAGAACACTCGGTACAAACCTTGAAGTGACCGTCTTCAGTGCTCTGATAATCGCCATAAGCGTGGTCGCCTACCTCGCGGGTAGCGCCGCAAGAGTTACAGGTAGCGTCACAAGCGTTGTCATAAACGTGGTCGCCTACCATACGGGTCTCACCGCAGGTGTTACAATCGGTATCGCAGTCGTTGTCATAAACGTGACCTGCTACTACACGGACATATCCACAAGTATCACAGTTTGCATCGCAAGCATTTGCAAAATCGTGGGTGTCTTTATCAAGAACTTCACCGCATTCACACTCTTTCCAGTGAGCGGTCTCATCAGAAACCCAGTTGCCGAGGTTCTCATGCTCGCAAGCAAAAGAAACGGTTGCAACAGCGGCTGCTGCATCAATAACGGTGGTGCCGTTCTTCAAAACGGGAGTAACGGTAACGGTGGTATCTGCATCGTCCTTCAAAACGGTGAAGGTAAGAGCAAAGATGTTACCTGCGGTCTCGGTAGCTGCTTCATAAGCGAAAGCTGCACGAGGTGCTTCTTCTTCAACGTCAGCAATAGCGCCGTTGATGGTCCATGCACCGCTTACAAACTCGAGAGCAGTGTTGTCATAAGTCCAGGAAAGACCGATGGACTTAACGGTTGCGCTATCAACAGCAACGTTGATAACAACAGTCTCACCGACAGCATAAGAGCTCTTGTCGGGAGTTGCGGTAACGGTTGCAGTCTCTGCAGCCGATGCAATGGTCATAGGCAATACACTCATCAAGAGCATTGCAATGCTAAGAGTAAGTACGATCAGTTTCTTAAAGAATGATCTTTTCATAATAATCCTCCTGCTTCATTTTGGATAGGATATCCGTCAACGCCAAAAATCCCGCTCCCCACCACCTTGGTGAAAAACAAGACATAAGACACGATGTACAGAAATATCCAAATTATTATCTATATTATACATCCAAACTAATGTCTGTTCAATAGGTTTGTTTTAGTCAAACCTAACGAAATTTGACAAAGTCTTATGTAAAAATATATTCAATTTAACGAGCAAACGCTCAATTTGTCACGTGAGTTTACTTAAAACGGTATCCACTCACCGAAGCCGTCCTCATCCTTATCGGAAACAGAACCGCTCATCTCACCGTCGTTCAACGGATAATCCTCCGGGAACAACTGGTGCTTCATAAGATAAACTGCATCATCATCAGAAACGACGCCGTCCTCGTTATAGTCACAGTCCTTCTCGGTGGGATAAAGCTCGTCACCAAACAAGGTGTTATACAACAAGTAAACATAGTCATCGCCGTTGACCTCAAGGTTGCCGTCAACGTCACCGATCAGCTTTGAGGGTGCTAAAAGATTCAACAGTCCGCCGTTCACGCTGACGTCGAGTGCGTTATCCACTCCATCAACATCAACCTTGGCAACAGGAACAACGGAAACCATAGCATCGTTATGTACTTTGACTACCGTAGTCTTGAAGGTCAATCGCAAAACCGCACCGCTTATCTCGGTGTTTTCGGCAAAAGCAATTGCACCCTTACCTGCTTCTTCGTCCCAGGCGGAAATGGTTGCATCTTCAACCAACCACTCAACCGAAGTAAGTGTCATCAACTCGCTGTCGTAAACGATATCATCAACACCGAAGCTGATAACCGAAACAGGGGCATCAAGCATAACGTCTACCGTAACGTCCTGACCTGCAATAACCTTCTTGTTCTCAAGGGTCAGGTTGCAGGCTGCTTCAGCCGCGCCGACCGGCAACAGCGAAATGCCCAACAACAACACAACCGTAAGAATAAGGGATATTGCTCTGGAAAAGTTTTTCATTGTTTCACTCCCTTTTTATTTCGCATTTGATTTTCCGAGCTTAAGTCAAACTATCGGAATCCACGGTCCGAAATCATCGTCACCGTCCGAAACGTAAGAGTCGTCCTCTTTGTCCTCGAGCGGATATTCGTCGGGAGTAAGCGTGTGGTGCATAAGATAAACAGCATCGCTATCCGTAACAGCACCGTCACCATCATAATCCGCTTCCAGCGTAATGGGGTAATTTTCTTCACCGAACAGTGTGTGATACAACAGATAAACAGCATCATTAAAATTGACTGAGCCGTTACCGTCGTGGTCACCGGCCACGGTCGATTCAGCAGCGCTTGCGGAAATCGCAAAAGCAGAAATACTGAGCACCATCACCATCACCAGCACAAGTGAAAGGATCCTTGATATGGGTTTCAACGTTATCACTCCTATTAAATTATTTAGGGCTAAGAGCATATAATACGCCCTATACTTGCCTACAGATAAAATATAACACATTGAATAAAATAAATCAATACAAATTATTAATTTGTGTAAAAAAATATAAAAAAACTATATGTTTTTGTAACCAATTGCTAATTTTTCTGCTTTTACAACATTCTACGCGACAAAATAATACGAATCAGTTTTGTTTTTTTATCTCATATCCCAAAGCAATTATGGTTTTAAGCGTCTCAATGGCCGTTTTTCGGTCGTATTCCTTCTCTGTTTCGGGCAGTTCGGAATACGGAACAAGGCACGGAGTCGTCTTTTTGACGTCGTCACGCTCGGTTCCCAACGTCCAGCCTTCGGCAATACGACTTGCCGACCAGTTTTCGTGAACGTTTTCGGCAATTTTTTCGGTCAGTTCCGAAATTGAATCGGGCAACTTAATTTCACTTGTATCAATGGGTTCGGGCTTGTACATAAGCTTCCTCCTCAAGGGTAAGATATAATAATACCTACATATAATATATGTATGCAATGATTTTAATAATATTATACAATATATCATCATTAAAAAACAAGTGTTTTCAGCAATTGACAACCGTCTTTAAAACTGTTAGAATTAAAAAAACGCTCGGAGGTCTCTTATGGAAAATTTAAAGAAACTGAACTGGGGTCAGATGTCGTCCACAATTATTTATATAATTCTGGGATTGGTATTGGCATTTTTCCCGCAAACCGTCAACGAGATGATATCATACGTCTTGGCCGCCGCTTTGTTTTTGGTGGCTTTGATCTTCCTTTTTAACTATTTTAAAAAGAACGTTCAAAACAACTTTTTCCGCAACGACCTTGTATTCGCGGTGATCGCCTTGGTTATCGGTATCCTGCTGTTGGTCAAGCGCTCGACGGTGCTTGAGCTTATTCCTGTGATCCTCGGTGCCGTCACCATCATAAGCGGTGTCAAGAAGCTGCAAAACGCACTCGATCTTATTCGCCTGAAGCTCGGCGGTTGGAAGTCGATAATCATACTCGCCGCCATCAACATCGTTTTCGGTATAATACTCGTATGGCAAGCTTCGGCCGCCGTCAATACCGTCATCCGTCTTATCGGTATAGGTCTTGTTTTCAGCGGCGCATCTGACTTGTTCTCAATGCTGTGGATAAAGCGCATCGCCAAAAAGTTCTCCACCTCAAAAGACAATGACCTCGTCGAGATCGACGAAACGAAATAAACCCAAAGGCGCAATCCTTGGTATAACACAATTCCAACCCCTCATGCCCGCAAAACAAAAACAGAAAAGCACTCGGTTCTTTTGAACCGAGTGCTTTTGTCATTCTGAGCCGACACCGCAGGGTTGCCCTGGGGCGTCTCCCGCCAAAAGGTCTTATTGAAGAATCTTTGCCTTGGTGGAGGGATTACGAGGGAAGGCGCAGAGGCCTTCCCCTACAAGATAAAATTCACCTGTGGCAGGGGCTTTCCATCGGTCGCCCGTTTTCGGGAGCACACATAGGTGCTCCCCTACGAGTGTAATTCTAGATTCCGAGGGAAGGCGCAGAGGCCTTCCCCTACAAGATAAAATTCACCTGTGGCAGGGGCTTTCCATCGGTCGCCACTACAAGGGGAAATTTATTATTACATCTTCTTTATCAGATTCTCAATTTCGGCAAAATGCTTAAGGTTGGCAAATATTCTGTGCTCGTTAAAATGCACACCACGGGACTCTAAAACATTTTTTGCCGCAATACTTACCACCGGCAACATCTGGGAAGCCGAAAAAACGTAAGCATTCCACGATCTGCCCGAAAACTCATTGGCCCAATCGTTAAGGTCGGCAACCTCGGACAGCTCGATAAGGCTTCCGTCGTGGGTCGCGACGTGTACGTCGGTATAGTTTTTGGCGGTCGACGGCTTGGGAACCGAATAGAATATATCAAACAGGTCGATTTTTTGCTTATCGAGTCCCAATTTTTCACAGATCCGCCACGCCTCGTCACGAACCTCTTTTCTGAAGCCTCCGCTCATAACGGCGGCATAAACGTTGCAATACGCTTCACCGAGTGTCATAGTTTTTCCTTCTTTGGACACAACGTTGGCCATATTTATGACCAAAGCCTTTTTTGGCAGATCGCGGTTTTTGATCTGCTTGACAACGTCGGAAATCTTTTTACCCGAATCCTCGTGAACCGACATCCGCCCTGCAGGAACGGTCAGGTCGGGGTCACCGCTTTCGTCGTATATCTTATAAATATCATCATCACAATAATAAAGAAAATCGCACGGGTGTTGCAGCTTACCGTTGGTACGCAGTCCACCGACCACGTCGTAAACCAGCGCATCGGCGGCCAACACCTTTTGATGCTGATAAATATACCTTGTCAGCATCTGCTTACCGAATATCATTTCCTCGACCGTCGAAACACCCGAGATCGGCACCGTAAGATGTCGCTCCCTTACTGTATTTCCGTCCAATTCGACCTCGCGGTCGATCATCTTGATCTTATAAAGGAAGCGGTCGATATGATAGGTCAGCGACAGACCTGTGATATAACTGTCACGTCTTAAATAGTCGAGCGAATCGGCATCAAACTGACCGTTTATCATTTCGGTGAGATAACACTTCTTGGTCGGAACACCGTTGACGTCCTCTACCCTGTCGATCTCGGCACCGACTATCATTCTTCCGATATCCTCAAAAATTTTGTCAACGTCGACCTGCTCGGGATAATCAATATTATCCTTAAAAAAGTTCTTGAACCGCTCGGTATTTATTATAATGTAAGCCATTATTTCGTGCGGTTGAGCCGAAGCAAACACCTCAAACGATTCTTTTAAGGTTCTGAAAACGTCGGTGTTGCCGTACATTCTCTCAGACAGATGTGAAAAAAAGCAATGTCCGACATCGTGCAGAACCGCCGCCAGCCTCATTTTGTTAAGGTCGCTCTTGGTCACCACACGGTGACCGTCGTTGATACTGTCGACCATACGGGTGACAAGCGCCGCAACACCCAGGGTGTGTTCAAACCTCGAATGATGTGCCGACGGATAGGTCAGCACCGCCAAACCTAGCTGATTTATATTACGAAGCCTTTGCAAAAGCGGAGAATCAAGCAACTGCAGTTCCCACGGATAAAACTTGATGGTTCCCCAAACGGGGTCGTGAATAACCTTGATATCGCGGTACTGCAACGGCTTATGACCGTCGAGCATCTGCTTTACAAAACGCTCGGCGCGAATATTGAAATCCGAATATATTTCATATTCCGCGTCTGTTTTCTTGGCATCAAATGGACATCTTACCATATTCATCCCTATCTTTCTTCACAAAAACTTCCGTCGTCCGAAAACTTCACACCGCTTGACAGAGAGTTCATAAATTGTAATACACGAGCGGCCTCGTCGCCCTCAACTATCTTGACAAAGCAATCGCTCTGAACACACGGAATAAACCTGCAACCCAATCCGTTTTTATCAACGGTCAGTTCCAGAATACCGCTGTCCATCGTTTTGGCGTTAAAAAGGAAATTGCCCAAATTAAAAACTATCGGTTTGCCGTTGTAATACTCGATTCCCTGCAGAAGGTGTGCGTGTGCGCCGATAACAATGTCGGCACCTGCGTCGATAAACTGTGCGCCCATTTCGCGAAGTCCGTCCTCTATTTCGTGCGACCCCTCTTTTCCCCAATGAACGTAAGCAATATTGTAATCACATTCCTTCTCGACCGACTCTAAAACCTCAATATACTTACTCGGGTCGTAGGTCCTCAAAACACCCGATGTCGTGTCGGTTGCCTCGGGAGTCAGACGGTACTTTTCGGCTTTAGTGGCCGCCGAAAATCCAACCATCCTGCCCTCAACTATAAAATAGAACGGCTTTTTAGCCTCGTTAAGGTCGGCACCGCCGCCAATATACGGAATCGCGGCACTCTTCAAGGTGTCCATCGTATCACTGAAGGCATCGGGGCCGTAATCATACGCGTGATTATTGGCCAACGACACAATATCGACCCCTAATTCATTAAAGACCGAAACGTTTTGAGGGTCGGCACGGAAGGTATAGTATTTATTGGCCAAAGGCTCTCCGCGTTTTGAATAGGTAAACTCATTGTTGACCAAGGTAATATCTGCCGTCTGCAATGCCTTCACGGTATCCTCCGACATAACCCCAAAAAGACCCTTGCCTCGACTTTTCAGCTTGGGCATTATCTCCCAGTTGTCGGCCAATGACATATCACCCGTCACACGGATAACCGCCTTGCCGTCATTATCCCCTTGAACCTTGATATTGTCGCGGTAATTGGGACTGTCAGGGTCAAGTTCACCTTTATAATAGCACTCCAGAACACGGATGGTGTTTCCCGTGACGTCATACCACGTTTCTTCACTGTAGGTTCCGCCTTTCAAAGCAGAATGAAGCGCAAGTATACTGTCGGCACGGAACTCCTTTTCAATGAACAAAAGAAAATCCTCCGACACGAGCTCTGCTGCCCGACCCGAAAACGAGTTGCCAAAGACCGAGATTATCTCTTGCCTCGCAACTCTGCTTAGTTCGGCATCGTCAACGTATTCTTTTTGCATTTCTTTTCCGCCGCAACTGCAAAAGGTAAACAGAAGACACACGGCACAAAAAAGACCAAGAACTTTTTTCAACATCAAAAACTCCCAAAAGAATTTGTTTATAATATTTTATAATACAAAAAGAAAAATTTCAACTGTTATTGACAAATTGAGAATTTATGCTATAATATTGACAAATTGAACAGAAAAGGGTGCTGGGAATTGACCCGGCTGAGATAGGGCGTGTTTCGTCCTGACCGTTATACCTGATGCGGGTAATGCCGACGTAGGAATTTTTTCGGAAGTTGAAATTTCAGGCTCATCAGGTCAAACTGATGAGCCTTTTGTTTTTCCTTTTCTGCGAGATTTTATATCAAAGGTACGACGCCGAATAATGTCGCAAAAAGGAGAAAAAAATGAAAGCAAAAATCCAAAAAATGTGTGTCACAGCCGTGCTGCTGGCACTCGCCGCCGTTTTAAGCATTTTAAAACCGTTCAGTCTGCCGTTTGGCGGCTCGGTAACGTTATTGTCGATGTTACCCATCATAATAATACCGATTATATACGGCACACGCCACGGCTTGACTTCGGCATTCATCTATTCCCTTATTCAATTAGGACTTGACCTTGGTGCCGTATTGAGTTGGGGACTGACAGCTTACGCCCTCATAGGTACTATTATCTTCGACTATTTGTTAGCCTTCACCCTGCTCGGCTTTGCAGGAATTTTCAGAGCAAAAGGACTTGTCGGTATTTGCACGGGAACCGTTTTAGTCCTCGTGTTAAGATTTTTAATGCACTTTATATCGGGAATTGTGATTTTCGGCTCAATAGTAAGCGCCGATGCATGGATTTATTCGCTCACCTATAACGCCTCATATATGGTCCCCGAATTTATCACCACTACAATTGCCGCCGTAATTCTTTTCAAAATCCCCGCTATAAAAAACCTTATTTCCAAAGCATAAAAGAAGCCATCTTCCAAAATCGGAAGATGGCTTTCAAAATATTCAGTCGACCATAAAATTTTTAAAATCAATAATTCATATAATCGGCAACGTCGAATTGCTGGTCAATACCTGCACCGAAACGGATCTTGGTGATTTTGCCCTTGTCCATAATAACGACGTCAATGTTGGCCTCGGTATAGTTACCTGCCACACGCTCAGGCATTTCGGCAAAATCATAATCGCCGTGTGCCAAAAGGTCAGAAATAGGTCTCGGATAGAACGAAACCTTGGCACTTCCCACACCGATCAACTGCATTTTTTCGGGAGCGCAGTTTTTGGTGACGGTCAGGTGCGTATGACCGAACAACTGCAACGGAGCCGAAGCGGTTGCTTTGGTCCAATCCTTTATAATACCGAGACGCTCATTTTTGTAGATTCGGCGGTTATTAAAGGCCGAGAATATTCCCATTATTTCATCGGAATTTTTATAGGTGCCGAACTTTTTGAGCGGTGCGTGAGAGCAAACAATAAAATTCCAACCCTCTTTACCCAAATCAAGCACCACGTCACACAGCCAATGTATCTGATGATCGGGCACGTGGTTGAAGCCCTCAGAGGCGGTATCAATATGTATACCGTTTGAGGCAACGTAAGGATAATCATACGCATCGAGGAATATCATTCTGACCTTTTTGTCGTCGAAATCAACATAATAGTAGGTCGATTTCGGGTCACCGTCAGCGTGAACAATGGTGCCCATTGACAACGGGTCAAGAAGCGTATCGGTCCACATCTGCTGATTTACGATATACTCTATCGGGCAGTAGTGCGGGTCATAATGGGTTATTTCGGGCGGACGGTTGGTGTTGTGATAACCGTTGTCGTCGTGGTTACCGTGCGCCGCATAAACAGGAACGGGACTGTCCTTCATCAGCTCAGCATATTCTTTAAGATACCCGATGGCACTTTCATGAGAACAAGTGCCGTGCAGAATATCTCCGCCGAATATAATGCAATCGGCACCGAGCTCGGCCGCTAATGCCTTTGAAGCCGACAACTGACGCAAAATGCCGGGGCGCTCAGGCGCTAAACCTCCCGTGTACTCGATATGCGCATCCGACAAAAGCAACGCACAAAACGAGGTGTCGGTCATCAAAGGCTTAGCCTTTTTAACAGTGTCCTCAAATTCCTCATTATAAATTGGATCTATCATAAATTTTGCCATAATCTCACCCTCGAAAAGCTCACCACTCTTGGTGTAACCCCTCGGTCACTACGATACCCGAATCGGTATACTTAAAAAAGTTATCGGGTCGGTTACCGAAATTAAACCGCATTGCCGTATTGTTCTTGGGATCAAAAACAATGGCATCAAACTGTGCCTGACTGTATGTACCCTCGTAACGGACGGGTTGATATTCTTTGCCTGTTGCACTGTCGAAGAGCACCTCATCGGGATAATAAGCAAATCTTCCCGAACCTGTGTTGATGGCAACGTGATCGTTGTTCATAGTTCTCCAGGACTGAATATGGGTATGACCCGAAACGCTGAGCTCAAGACTGCCGTCATAACCCGAATAATCCACCGCCGAGCCATTGACAACGACCGAAGTCTTATTGTTAAACGCTCTGATAATATCACGGATAAGATTGGCATTTTCCGAACTGCCGCTTTCAGCACCCGTGATAGGTGCGTGACTTAAAAGCACGTACTCCCAACCCTGCTTTTCGGCGTCGAGCGCCTCGTTGGCAAACCACTCAACCTGCTCAATATCACCATACATACTCCAACCGTTTTCTGCACTGTATACCGAGTGAATACCGTCGTCCGAAATGATGGGATAGTTCCACGCATCAAGCACGATAAGACGGGTCTTTTTGTCGGCGAAATCGACGTAATAATAAGGGGCATTCGGGTCATAATCGGGACGTACGATTTTCATATCTTTGGCCAAAGGATTTATAAGGTGGGTGGTCCATTCCTCGTTGGTAATGATATGCTCCAAGGCACAGGGCTTACCGTGATAATCGTTGCGGTCGTGATTGCCTCGCGTGGCAAATACGGGAACCTTGGCAGCTTTGAACACCTCGGCAAGGTAATCAAGCTCACCCAAGGCGCTGTAATGCGGTCTTGTTCCGTGAACAAGGTCACCGCCCAAAAGTATACAGTCAACGTCGGTGGTGTTGGCCATTTCAATGACCATTGCAATCTCGTTTTGAATATTGTATCGGTCGGGTAAGCTACCGCCCACGGGTGTGGTGTACCAATATTCACCATCTTGAACGGTCTTTACGTAGTCAATGTGAATATCGGTCAGCATAATAAATGAAAAAGTATCATCGGACTGTGCATTGGTAAGTTTATCCTTGGTATCGTTATACTCTTCCCAATAGCCCGTTCCCATCGCCTTGACCTTTTCCTCAAAGGTCGGCTCCGGCTTTTTGTTTTCGGTGGAGGAAGCGTCCTTGGAGGAAGTAACTGAGGAATTAGCGCCAGACAGTGTGCTTGAAGCGGTGTTTTTCTTGTCCGAACCGCATTGGGTCAACGAAAAAAGCACACAAGCCACTAATACCAAAGGCAGAATGATTTTTTTGAATATTTTGGAAAGATGTTTCATATTCTTACTCCTTCAAGGTAAAACATTTGGCGGTTGTAAATATCAAGATTCTTCACTTCGTTCAGAATGACAGGCTCTTGATTTTGTTCTGTCATTCTGTGGAGCGTAGCGACGAAAAATCTTAGCCCCCATATCTTAGGAAAAGGGGTCGGCAAATAACATTTTTGAGGTGTTTAAGAAAAGGGAAGCGGAAGTTATTCCGCCTCCCTTTCTGATTTTAGCAATTGTGACCTAAAAAGTCAATTATTTAAGTGGTCCGTCGTGCGGCGTCTCGGTAATATCGATACCGTTTTCTGTAATAACAAACTTGTCATCAGGACGGTTGCCGAAGTTGAAACGCTGAACAGTGCTGATTGCAGGGTCATAAACAACTGCATCGAAGCAGGCTTCGGAATAGGTGCCCTCATAACAGACGGGTTGGAATTGCTTTTCAGTAGCAGTGTCAGTAAATCCGTCGTCGGGGTAATAAGCAAATCTTCCGGACGCAGTGTTAACTGCAACAAGACTGTCACCCAAGGTTCTCCAGGATTGGATATGGGTATGGCCCGAAACGTTCAAAGGCATCTGACCGTCGTAACCGGAATAATCCATAGTTGTTCCGAAAACATCAATAGTGGTCTTATTGTTGAAGGCAGTAATGATGCTGCGGAGAAGGTTAGCGTTGGTAGAGCTGCCCGACATAGAACCGACAATAGGTGCGTGGGTGGACAAAACGTAGTTCCAACCCTGAAGCTCGGCATCGAGAGCAACCTTGGCAAACCATTCAATCTGTGCGTTATCGCCGTACATTGACCAACCGTTTTCAGCGCTGTAAACCGAGTTAATGCCGTCGGTTGTGATGATAGGATAGTTCCAAGCGTCAAGCACGATAACACGGGTCTTCTTTTCGGGGAAGTCCATATAGTAGTAGGGAGAATACGGGTCGTTTTCATCGTGAACCTTTTCAACGCCCTTAGCCAAAGGAGTGAGCAAGGTTGCGGTCCACTCTTCGTCGGTGATGATGTGTTCAAGTGCACAAGGTTTTCCGTGATAGTCGTTGTTATCGTGGTTACCGCGGCTGGCGGTTACGGGAACCTTGGCCTTCTGGAATACCTGTGCCAGGTAGTTCAGGTCGGCCATAGAGTTTGCGTGCGAGCCGGTACCGTGAATAAGGTCACCGCCAAGGATAATACAATCAACGTCGGTGGTGTTGGCCATTTCAACAACCATTGCAATCTCACGCTGAATATTGGGACGGTCGGGTAACTGTCCACCAACAGGGGTGGTGTACCAATACTCACCCTCTGCAACCTTCTTAACTTAGTCAATGTGAATATCGGTCAAAACAAGGAACGAGAAAGCGCCGTCGTTCTGGGTCTTAAGAAGCTTGTTACGGGTATCCTCATACTCGTCGGAGTAATAAGATGTGATACCGCGAACCACCTTGTTCATTCTTGCCACTACGTCGTTATAGGACATCGAAACTGCGGTGGTATAAGCAACCGTACCGTCGTTATATTCAACGTAAGCAACGACCTGAACTGCCTCGTCAAGCATTTCGTCAATATTGGCAAGAATGACCTGATAGTCGGTATAAGCATCGGTCTGCTCATAGAACACACCGTTGGCCTCTACTACGTAAGCGTAGCAACTTTCGGCATTTTGGAGAGTCAAGGTTTCAACCCCTGCCTCCTCCATCAATGCGACGGGAGCGGCAATAAAGCCGACGTTCTTGATATTGTCGTCATTTGCAACACGGGTTCTGAAACGGATACCCGAAGACTTTTTGCTGCTCTTTTCACGGATGGAAACAGCAACGGTCTCAAGATTGTCTGCACCGTCACTTATAAACTCGGCCGAAACAGCAAGGTTTTTAGCAGCGGCAGGAGCATAATAGGTAAACACGTTACCCGTTTCGTCACCCTTCAGGAATACTCTGGTGGTAACAGGTTCGCTGAATGCGGTTGCATACAGGTCATAAGTCATTAAGATTCCGCCTGCTTTGAGCTGCTCGCCGTCAGCAGGAGTTACGGTAACGGTACCCATCTGCATATTGTTTTGTGCAATAGGCTTAGTTACCGAAACGTTACTGTTGCCTGCGGTAACGGTTACTTCGGGAGTATAGTCAAGCGCATAAACGATAATGTCATCAATCAGAACGCTTCCCGAGACAACTGCCAACTGCAAAGCGGTGGCTTCGGTAGTGGTGAAGGTAATAGCGGCGGGAGTCCATGCGGTCGCATTCTCGGCATTGTAAGCATCGAATTTAAATGCGTTACCCAAAACAGAGATCTCACCTGCGGCAGAGTCCTTTAAAGGCTTTACGATAAAGCGCATTGCATAGGTGGTGTTTGCCTTGAGGTTCAAAGCGTTCTCGACACCGTCATAGCAAGGGATGGTAAAGGTATCACCCAAATTCAACTGCTTGTTACCATTGCCGAAAGTGACCTTTACGGTATCGTACTTAGCATAAGCAGTTCTTGACTCGTCAGACTGAACAGCACCAAAGGGAACGGTACACTCGGGGTCAGAGTACCATCCGAGGAAAGACATTCCGTTGGCTCTCTCGGTGGGAGCGGGAAGCTCCGAACCGACGGTTGCGTCAACCGTATAAACGGTTCCTGAGTTGTTGACAGTGACCGAAGCCGTGGCCGCCGAAACGGTCAAGGGGGGCTGCGGTGCAAAGACCGAAAATAAGGGTCAATACACAAAGCCAACTTATGAGTTTTTTCAAATGAATAGCTTTCAATTGATACACCTCCAAATTTCGTCGGGCCCAAAGATAAAGACAGTCCAACGTTTAACAAGGTCATTATATATCAAAAACAATCCTTTGAAAAGATAAAATAGTATTGAAAATTTATAAAATCGTATAATTTTTGTGACTCGGTGCATCACCTTTTCAATTTTACATATAGTTTTGTTGTTTTTAACAATAAAACAACAACTTGCCGAAGTGTTTTTAAATACACCTCGGCAAGTCTTTATTTTGAATCACAGAATTTATATTCGCTCATACTTCATATTCCCTTATACTTCCGCCTTGTTGCAAGACCTCCGCGAATATGCCGTTCCTCCTTGTTGCGTTCCAGCACCGCCTCTACCCTTTTCCAAAGTTCAACGTCGTGCCGTCTCAACCGCTCGGTAACGTCTTTATGTACCGTTGATTTCGAAACGTGAAATTTGACCGCGGCGGCGCGTACCGTCGCTCCCGTTTCGGCTATATATTCTCCCAATTCAACTGCCCGTTCCTTTGCTAACTGACTCATACAACCAACTCCTAAAATACTGTTGAATTATATGAGCCGCCGCTTTGTATTATACCACCGTCCGAATATTGCCGACTCTGTTCAAAGCGCTCATTTGCCTGCTTCTTGACATAATAAGTAAAAAATAGTAAGATACAATAAACAAAAGGCAGGTGTGAACAATGGCAAAGGTTTCGGTAATAATCCCCGTATACAACGTTGAACGTTATCTTGAACGCTGTCTGAATTCGGTTATAAATCAAACCGAAAAGGACTTCGAAATAATCCTTATTGACGACGGTTCGACCGATTCGAGCGGCAAAATATGTGATGCTTTTTCCAACACCCATCCTTTTATCCGTGTGTTTCACCAGCCTCATCTGGGCGTGTCGTCTGCCCGAAATAATGCCTTGAATAACGCCGACGGCGAATGGATAGCCTTTTGTGACGGTGACGATTGGTATGAACCGACGTTTTTGGAAAAAATGTTAGCCGAGGCTCAAGTCCTTGAGGCCGATTACGTTATATGCAACTACAAAATCACATCCGACGGGCATCCCGACGTTATTTCGGACAGTCTCAGCGGACTTTACAGCGGATGCGACCCAAAGCTCGCGATAGCCATCGGTCCCTTTCCATCCTGCACCCACTTGATAAAGCGTAAGCTTTTTGAGATTTCCGACGTACGTTATCCCGTCGAATGCGAACGGTATGAAGAGCTTCCCGTCATCCCCGTTTTGGCT